>CAZMTC010000090.1:9058-12457 GCA_964569105.1 uncultured Alphaproteobacteria bacterium
ATACTCGAGCGGGTGGGGGCGCGACCGGGCCACGTGTTCAATCTCGGTCACGGGGTGCTGCCCCCGACGCCGCCCGAGCACGTGGCACGGCTGGTCGAGCTGGTGCGGCAATGAGTCGGATCGCCGTCGTCCTGTTCAACCTGGGTGGGCCGGACGGTCCGGACGCGGTGCGGCCGTTCCTGTTCAACCTGTTCAACGACCCGGCGATCATCGGTGTGCCCGGGCCGCTGCGCTGGGCGCTGGCAACATTGATTTCACGTCGGCGTGCGCCGGTGGCCCAGGAAATCTACGCCGAGCTCGGGGGTGGGTCGCCGCTGCTCGCGAACACGGAAGCTCAGGCGGAGGCGCTCGAAGCGGCATTGGCCGAGCAGGGCGAGGTGCGTTGTTTCATCGCCATGCGCTACTGGCATCCGCGTGCCGCCGCGGTGGCGCGCGCGGTGCGCGACTTCGCGCCCGACCGCGTGGTCCTGTTGCCGCTCTACCCGCAATATTCGACCACGACCAGCGGGTCTTCGCTGCGTGAATGGATCGTGGCGGCGCGGGCCGCGGGTCTTCGGGCGCCGACGAGCGCAGTGTGCTGTTATCCGGACAATGCCGGTTTCGTTGGGGCCAAAGTGGAGCTGATCCGCGATGCGATCGCGGCGATGGACGTGCCGCGGGAGCGGCGCCGCGTCCTGTTCTCTGCGCATGGCCTGCCGAAGAAGATCGTGGCGGGCGGCGATCCCTACCAGTGGCAGGTGGAACGAAGCTGCGCCGCGGTCGCATCGGCCCTGGGCGACGAGATCGGCGACTGGATCACCTGCTATCAGAGCCGGGTCGGGCCGCTGGAATGGATCGGCCCGTCGACCGATGCCGAGATCGCGCGAGCCGGACGCGAGGGCAAGGCGGCGGTGGTCGTGCCGATCGCCTTCGTCTCCGAGCATTCGGAGACGCTGGTCGAGCTGGACATCGAATACCGGCGGCTGGCGCAGGCCAACGGGGTGCCCGTCTATGTCCGGGTGCCGACGGTGGGCGACCATGCCGCCTTTGTCGCGGGCTTGGCCGGCGTGGTGCGCGCGGCGTTGCAGCGCGAGGACGGACCGTGGCTCGCAGCGGAGGGCGGAATGCGGATCTGTCCGGGCACGTGCGGGCGCTGCGCGATGACCGAACTGGCCGGGCTTGCGGAACGCGAACGGGTGCCGGCATGAGCTGGCTCGCGGAGCTCTATCTCTGGATCAAGGCGCTGCACGTGATCAGCGTGATCGCCTGGATGGCGGGACTGCTCTATCTGCCGCGACTGTTCGTCTACCACGCGGCGGCGGAGCCCGGCTCGGACCAGGCCGAGACCTTCAAGGTGATGGAGCGGCGGCTGCTGCGTGCGATCATGAACCCGTCGATGATCGCGGCGTTCGTGTTCGGCGGGCTGTTGCTGGCGACGCCCGGGGTGATCGACTGGGCGAGCGGGTGGATCTGGGTCAAGCTCGTCATGGTCGTCGCGCTGACCGTGCTGCACCACGTCTATGCGCGATGGCGCAAGGACTTCGAGATGGGTCGCAATACCCGCCCGGCCAGGGTCTACCGGATCGCGAACGAGCTGCCGGCCCTCGCCATGATTGTCATCGTGGTGATGGTGATCGTGCGGCCGTTCTGATCGGCGGCTCGATGGATTCTTTTGCCGGTCCTGCTCCAGGACCTTGATTTTGCGGCCGTGGCTTTGATATATAACGCCGCACTGTAGGCGGGTTTCGGCTCGCCGCCCCGCCACTTTCGCGGCACGACGTCTCCCGTATCCAACCCGACATAGCCCGAACGCAACGGGCCCAATGCTGCTGGATCGGCGCCACAGCGTCCTGCTGACCCCCGCGCACAGGCGAAATCCATGAATCTACAGGAGTTGAAGACCAAGTCGCCGGCGGACCTTCTGGCCTTCGCCGAGGAGTTGGAGATCGAGAATGCGAGCACCCTGCGCAAGCAGGACATGATGTTCGCGATCCTCAAGCAGCTCGCGGTCAAGGATGTCCCGATCTCGGGTCAGGGCGTGCTCGAGGTGCTGCAGGACGGCTTCGGGTTCCTGCGCTCGCCGGAATCGAACTATCTGCCCGGGCCGGACGACATTTACGTCTCGCCGAGCCAGGTCCGGCGCTTCGGTCTGCGCACCGGCGACACGGTCGAGGGCGAGATCCGCGCGCCCAAGGACGGCGAACGCTACTTCGCGCTGCTGCGGGTCAACGAGATCAACTTCGGCGAGCCGGATCAGGTCCGCCACCGGATCAACTTCGACAACCTGACGCCGCTCTATCCCGAGCAGCGGCTGAAGCTCGAGACGGATAATCCCGAGAGCAAGGACATGACGACGCGGGTGATCGACCTGATCACGCCGCTGGGCATGGGACAGCGCGGCCTCATCGTGGCGCCGCCGCGCACCGGCAAGACCATGATGCTGCAGAGCATCGCGCATGCGATCGCCAAGAACCATCCGGAGGTCTACCTGATCGTGCTGCTGATCGACGAGCGGCCCGAAGAGGTGACCGACATGCAGCGCTCGGTCGACGGCGAGGTGATCTCCTCGACCTTCGACGAGCCGGCGTCGCGCCACGTTCAGGTCACCGAGATGGTGATCGAGAAGGCCAAGCGCCTGGTCGAGCACAAGCGCGACGTGGTGATCCTGCTCGACTCGATCACGCGCCTCGCGCGCGCCTACAACACCGTCGTGCCGTCCTCGGGCAAGGTGCTGACCGGCGGCGTCGACGCCAACGCGCTGCAGCGCCCCAAGCGCTTCTTCGGCGCGGCGCGAAACGTGGAGGAGGGCGGCTCGCTCTCGATCATCGCCACCGCGCTGATCGACACCGGCTCGCGCATGGACGAGGTGATCTTCGAGGAGTTCAAGGGCACCGGCAACTCCGAGATCATCCTCGACCGCAAGCTCTCCGACAAGCGCACCTGGCCGGCGATGGATATCACCAAGTCCGGCACCCGCAAGGAGGAGCTGCTGGTCGACAAGGATACGCTGTCGAAGATGTGGGTGCTGCGCCGCATCCTGATGCCGATGGGCACGACGGACGCGATGGAGTTCCTGCTCGACAAGCTCAAGAGCACCAAGAACAACGCCGACTTCTTCGAGTCGATGCAGCGGCAGTCGTAGAGCACATCGCAGTCAGGCTGAGTTACAGCCTTTTCGAACCCTTCCCCGAGGGACGCACCGCTGCCGCGGCGGGCCGCCGGAAGCGCGATCTTTCGGTTGCCGCGTCAGCCGGTCCGCGCGTTCAGGAAGTCCGCGAGGACGGTGGCCACGTCGCCGGGCTGCTCTTCCATGATCCAGTGCGCGGCCTCTACCCAATGGAGCCTGGCGTTCGGGATGGTCTCGCGCAGCCGTTCGGCATAGACGGGCTTCTGGAACGGGTCGTGCCGACCCCACAGGAT
>CAZMTC010000091.1:0-2396 GCA_964569105.1 uncultured Alphaproteobacteria bacterium
TCGGCACCTCGATCGGCGGGTTGATGGAGCCCGAATACATCAACGAGCCGATGAGTTGGGGCAAGTTCGTCTCGATCCTCGAGCACCTCCTGATCCCGGCGATCGTCGTCGGCACCGCGGGCACGGCGTCGCTGATCCGCCGGCTGCGCGCCAACCTGCTCGACGAGCTGCAGAAGCAGTACGTTGTCACCGGCCGGGCCAAGGGCCTGCCCCAATTCCGCCTGCTGATGAAGTACCCGCTGCGCATGTCGCTCAACTTCTTCATCGCCGACGTGGGTTCGCTCCTGCCGACCATCATCTCGGGTGCCGAGGTCGTGGCGATCGTCATGGGGCTGCAGACCACGGGGCCGATGTTCATCGCCGCGCTGCAAAGCCAGGACATGTACCTCGCGGGCACCTTCCTGATGTTTCTGGCCTCGCTCACCGTGGTGGGCATGCTGATCTCCGATCTGGCGCTCGCGGCGCTCGACCCGCGCATCCGCCTGCAGGGCGGGGTGACCCGATGAGCCCGGCCAAGCCCCGCCGCCGCGTCGAGCACTTCGTCTCGAAGGAGCCCTTCGACCCCCATTCGATCGAGGCGCTGAGCGCCGAGCAGGAGAAGTACTACCTGGCGTCGCAGTGGAAGCTGATGTGGTGGAAGCTGCGCCGCCACCGCCTTGCGGTGATCTCCGGCATCGTGCTGGTCGCCATGTATATCGTGGCGTTCTTCGGCGAGGTGTTCTCGCCCTACAACCACGAGGAGCACCACCCCCAGCAGGTGCTGATGCCGCCGCAGGCGATTCACTTCTTCCACGAAGGCTCGCTGATCGGCCCGTTCGTCTACAAGATGGACCGGGAGCTCGACATGGAGCGGCTGATCCGGGTCTACACGCCGGACACTTCCGAGCCCCATCCGATCCGCTACTTCTGCTCGGGCGAGAGCTACCAGTTCTGGGACTGGTTCGAGGCCGATTTCCACCTGGTCTGCCCGCCGCACGGGGCGTCGATGCACCTGCTGGGCACCGACCGGCTGGGGCGCGACATGCTCTCACGCATCATCTCGGGTTCGCGCATCTCGCTCACGATCGGGCTGGTCGGCATCGCGATCGCCTTTGCGCTCGGTATGATCATCGGGGGCGCGGCGGGCTATTTCGGCGGCTGGATCGACTGGGTAGTGCAGCGCTCGATCGAGATCATCCGGTCCTTTCCCGAATTGCCGCTGTGGATGGCGCTCTCCGCGATCATCCCGGTGACCTGGAGCCAGGTGGCGGTCTATTTCGGCATTACGGTGATCCTGGCGTTGCTCGAATGGACCAATCTCGCGCGCGCGGTCCGCTCGAAACTGCTCTCGTTGCGCGAGGAGGACTACGCCCAGGCGGCCCAGCTCATGGGCGCGCGGCCGCGGCGCATCATCTTCCGCCACCTGATGCCCGGCTTCATGAGCCACCTGATCGCCTCGGCGTCGCTTGCGATCCCGACGATGGTGCTGGCCGAGACCGCGCTGTCCTTCCTCGGCCTGGGCCTGCGCCCGCCGGCGACGAGCTGGGGCGTGCTGCTGATCGAGGCGCAGAACATCAACGCCGTGGCCATCTTCCCCTGGCTGATGCTGCCGGTGGTGCCGGTGATCATCGCGATCCTCGCCTTCAGCTTCTTCGGCGACGGGCTGCGCGACGCGGCGGATCCGTACAAGTAGGGGGCGTTGGCTTGTGCGCCCGCCTCAGCTGCCGATCCGCCACATGAAATAGGGCCAGTCGCCGGCGTCCTCGGGCAGCGGCAGGGCGATCCAGTTGGGCGCCGGGAGCTCGCGGTCCGACAGAACAACCGTGCCGTCCTGTCCCAAGGCGTCGACGAGCGGCGCCAGGTCGGTGGCCAGGGCGGCGTCGCGGGCCGGGTCGTCGGAGCCGATGTCGGCGTGGACGAGGGCGGCGGGGGCGCCAATGATCTCGAGCGCGCTGGGCAGGGTCGTGCGGAAGTCGCCCTCGACGAAGTGGGCCGCGTCCGGGCGCAGCTCGGGGGCGGCGTAGACGCCGCGGTCGAAGACGAAGATCTCGCGGCCCGTCGCGTAGGTGCGCAAATGGTCGAAGGTGCGGCCCTTGCCCAGGCCGAGTTCGAGGACCGGGCCGGGGAGGTCGCGGATCAGGGCGAGCGCGCGGTCGATGCAGGCGCGCTGGGTCGTGAAGCGGTCGATCATGCGCTCGAGGTTCGACGGCCCGCTCACGCATCCTCCACGCGAAACAGGTTGTAGCGCCCGGGCTCGATGCCCTCGGGCAGCGGCAGCGGCGTCCAGCGCGGCTGGCGCATGGGCTGGTCGCACATCACCACTCCGCCTGCGCGCATCAGCGCGTCGAGCAGCGGGGCGATCTCTTCGGCCAGCGCCGCCGCGGTGTCTTCGGCGCGCCGGGCCTGCTCGCCGCGCG
>CAZMTC010000091.1:2406-12354 GCA_964569105.1 uncultured Alphaproteobacteria bacterium
CGCGCGGTTGAGCGCTTCGTCACCGGTGCCGATGTCGGCGTGCGCGAGCGCCGCGGGCTCGAGTTCGACCGCGGCACGCTTGAGCGTTTCGCGCGCGTCGCCCAGATAGAGCCGGTCGTCGGGCGGGATACAATCGGGATGCGCGGCGACCTCGCGTTCGAACACGTAGATGGGGCGTTCCCCCAGCAGGCCGCGCAGATGGTCGTAAGTGCGACCGTTGCCCAGTCCCAGCTCGAGCGCCGGGCCCGGCAGGTCGGTGACCAGCTCGGCGGCGCGGTCGAGACAGGCGCGCTGGGCCTGGAGACGGCGGATGACGCTGTCGAGCCGGCTCAATTCGCGTCGGCCTTGGCGCGTTCCTCGTTGAGCATCTGGTTCATCCGCTCGAGCCGCGCTGCCAGCTCGCGCATGATCTCCACCGCCATATGCGGGAAGTCCAGGACCAGGCGGAAGAACACGTCCTTGGAAATCTTGAGCGTGGTCAGCTCGGTCTTGGCGCGTACCGTCGCGGTGCGCGGCACGTCGCACAGAATCGCGATTTCGCCGAGGATCGAGTTGGCGCCGAGCGTGGCCACCACCGATTCGGCGCTGATGTCCTTGTTCTCGATCACCACGTCCGCCTCACCCTCGATGACGATGTAGGCGGCGTCGCCCATTTCGCCCTGGCGGAACAGCACGTCGCCGGCGCCGAAGTTCAGCCTCTCGCTGGTGAAGGCCAGGAGCTTGAGTTTCGACGCCTCGATGTTCTGGAACAGTGGGATGTTCCGCAGCAGCTTCACTTCGTGTTCGAGGCTCACCGTTGGTCTCCCTATCTCCGGCGTCTCAGGCGTGCTCGAGGAGCCTGGGCAAGACACGGCCGCTCTCGGACAGCTCGTCGAACCGTCCCTCCTCGGCGACCTTGCCGTCCTCCATGACGATGACCCGATCGAATTTCATAGCCCGTTCGACGCGCCCGAGGACCCAGACCAGGCCCTTGCCTTTCAGCCGTTCGATCATGCGGTCCATAATGCGCGCCTCGACCGCGGCGTCAAACGAACCCGTGGCCTCGTTGACGATCAGGAGGTCGGGGTTCTTGAGCAGGCAGCGTGCCAGCGCCAGCTTCTGCCGCTGCACCAGCGACAGCCGGGCACCGGCGATGCCGACATGATAGTTGAGGCCCGCGGCCATGATGTCGCGGCGCAGATCCAGCGTTTCGACCACCTCGCGGATCGCCTGGCCGACCTTGGCCTGAGCCAGCGCCTGACCGTAGACCAGCTTGCCGAACAGGATGTTGTCCTGGATCGTGGCGTCGGCATTGTATTCCTCGGTCGAGAAGAACTGGATCTCGTCGCGCAGCGCCTCGGGGAGGTCGCGCTTGAAGATCTCGCGCGCCTTCAAGATGCCCTTCTGGAATTCCTCGGTCATCAGGCCCAGGCGGTGGCGGCCCGAGATCAGCTTGAAGGTCAGACCGAGCAGGCGCAGCCGATCCTCCTCCGAGATCGACTCGATGCTGCCTTGGGCGACCTGCGAGACCAGCGTCTGGTACTCGGGAAGCTCGTCGGCACTGACGAAGGCATACTGCTCGAAGAACTCGTGGCCCGATGGCAGACCGGCGAACAGGTCCACCATGGTCTCGGCGACCTTGCAGCCGGTCTCGATCATCATGTCGCGGATGCCCACGTGCTCGAGCACCTGCATCGTGTAAGGGTGCTGGGCGAGGCTGTCGGTGTCGAAGGCCGGGTCGCGCGAGGTGCCGAATACGAGGTTCTCGGCCACCGAGGCGTTCAGGTTGAACTTGCCCTCGTCGAACGGCTCGACAAGGTTTTTGAACTCATCGCTGTGCAGCCGCTCGCGCAATGCCATGCGCGCTTGCAGGATCTTGTCGGCGAGATTCGGAAGGGCCTCGGGGTCGATGCGGTTGGCGAGGCCGAGCTGATACAGGTCCTCCTCCATCTCGACCAGGCCGAGCAGCTCGATGCCCATCGCTTCGAGCTCGTCCCGATCGCTTGCACCGGCGGCTTCGTAGTCGAGCCAGTCGGCGCGGACGTCGAGCGGCAGGTTGCCTGCCAGCTCGGTCTGTTCGAGCCATTTCTCGCGCTCCTGCCTTTCGTGCTCGTCATAATCGGGCGCGCGCAGCGGCTCGTGCTTGAGGCCGTAGAACAGATTGTCCCGCACCGTGCCGGCGAAGATAAAGGCGCTCGCGCCGGCATAGGCGGTGCGTCGACCCAGCACGGCTTCCGGGATCTCGGTCGCGTCCATATCGGCAAAAGTGATATTGCCCCCGGTCGGAAACGCCAGCCGCGCGAGCATGAGTCCCATATAGTCCTTGCCGCTGCCGCCGGTCCCGACGATCGCTGTGTGCTGGGCGATGGGTATGGTGACCGAGGCGTTGTCGATCACCTTGACCACGCCGTCTTCGGTCAGCGACACGTTCGAGAGCCGGATCTCGCCCTCGAGCGGTCTGTCCTCGGCGGGCTCCTCGTCGAGAAGTTCGGGGTCGAGCATGTCGGGCACTTGGAACTGCTCGACCACCTGCTCGTACTTGACCCGGATGTCCTCCTTCACCTGGTAGTATTTCAGGATCTCCTTCCAGGGCGAGGAGAGGTCCTTGTATGCGGCGAGGACGGCGACGAGCGCGCCGAGCGATATCTCGCCTTCGATTACGAACCAGCCGCCCACCGAGTAGAAGAAGAACGGCGTGACCGATGCCAGGAAGTTGTTGAGGAACTTGATGAAGAACTTGCGCTTGTAGATGTCGAAGCGGATGGTAAAGATCGTGCCCAGGCGCTCGGAGAAGTCGGCGCGCTCGAGGCGGGTGCGGTCGTGGGCGTGAATCTCCGTGACGCCCGACACGGTTTCGCCGATGCGGTCCGCCAGCGAGCGCACGGTGCGCACGCGTTCGCGCGCCAGCTCGTTGACCCGCTTCTGCAGCTTGGGGATCAGCCACATCTGCAGCGGGTAGGTGGCGATCGCCGCCAGGCCCAGCACCCAGTCCTGGACCATGATGAAGATGAGGTAGGTGGCCAGCGTCCCGCCCATCACCGCGGGCGTCATGAAGGATTCGCCGACGAAGCCGCCCAGCGGTTCGGTCTCGGCAGTGATCATGGGAATGATCTCGCCCTGCGAGACGCGCTTGAAGTGCGGCAGCGGGAAGCGCAGGACCCGGCTGTACAGCTCGAAGCGCAGCCGCCGCAGCGTTCGCTCGCCCAGGATGCCGGCATAGACGTTGATGACGTACTTCAGCCCACCTGAGAGGATCACCAGTCCCAGATAGGTGAAGCACAGGGTGAGCAGGAACTCGATCTGGTCGAACCGCACGCCGAAAATCGACTGAATCTCGTAGTCGGCGGTCAACGCCTGGTTGACGATGCGCTTGGGGATTTCCAGCGTCGCGTAGACGAGCGGCAGCGATATCCCGGTGAGGATCAGGAGGTAGACCTGCCCGCGCAGCGAATGGCGCAGGATATACCTGAAGATCGACGGTTCCATTGCCCCCAAACCGCGCGACGGCCCGTTCGGGCCGCGTCCCCCTGACGGACCGTCCGGACCCCGACCGTCGAGAATTTCGTCCGAATGTATTTGCGACTTTGGACGAATAACGCGCTATGGCATAGTTTGTCGTTTCAGGGGACGCAAGAACGGGTTTCATGACCGATCGTCTGCAGGGCGCACGTGTGCTGATCTACAGCCACGATACGTTCGGCCTCGGCCACTTGCGCCGCTGCCGCGCGATCGCGCATTCGCTCGTCGACCGATACAAGGGCCTGTCGGTCCTGATCCTGTCGGGCTCACCGATCATCGGCAGCTTCGACTTTCGCGCGCGCGTCGACTTCGTGCGCATCCCCGGCGTGATCAAGCTGCGCAACGGCGAGTACACGTCGCTCAAGCTGCACATCGACCTCAAGCAGACCATGGCGATCCGCGAGGCGATCATCCGTCAGACCGCGGCCGCCTTCGCGCCCGACCTGTTCCTGGTCGACAAGGAGCCGTTGGGGCTGAACGGCGAAGTGGGCTCGACGCTCGAGGACCTGAAGGACCGCGGCGTCACCCTGGCGCTGGGTCTGCGCGACGTGATGGACGAGCCGATGCTGCTGCGCCGCGAATGGGACCGCAAGCGTGTCGTTCCGGCGCTGCAGGACCTCTATGACCAGATTTGGGTCTACGGGCTGGAGGCGTTCTGGGATCCGTTGGCCGGGATCGATGCCCCGGCCTCCGTGCGCGACAAGCTGATCTACACCGGCTATCTCCCGCGGCCACTGCCCGAGCACGCGCACATGAACCTGCCGGTCTCCACCGAGGAGCCATACGTCCTGGTCACCGCCGGCGGTGGGGGCGACGGCATCGAGATGGTCGACTGGGTGCTGCGCGCCTACGAGACCGATCCCGACCTGTCGCCGCGCGCGATCGTCGTGCTGGGCCCGTTCATGCCGCAGCAGAAGCAGGACGGCTTCCGTCGCCGGGCGGAGCGGCTCGATCAGGTCGAGGTGCTGACCTTCGACACGCATATCGAGGTGCTCATGGACCGCGCCATCGGCGTGGTCGGCATGGGCGGCTACAACACCTTCTGCGAGATCCTGTCGCTCGACAAGCCGGCGGTGATCGTGCCGCGTTCCGAGCCGCGGCGCGAACAGCTGATCCGGGCCGAGCGCGCCCAGGCGCTGGGCTTGGTGCGCATGCTCGGCGGCGACGACGGCCGCCCGCCCGCCCGCATGGCGCAGGCGATCCGCGACCTCGCGCGCCAGCCGCCGCCCTCTTCCGTGGTGGTGCCGGGGCTGCTCGACGGGCTCGAGACGATCAACACGCTTGTCGAGCGGCATATCGGCGGCGAGCGCCCGCCGGAGCTCGCGGTCGCCTACTCGAAGGCATGACCTCGAACCCACGCGCCACGCCACGCCGCACTGTCGTCTTCGTCCTCAAGGGATATCCGCGGCTCTCGGAGACCTTCATCGCCCAGGAGATCTTGGAGCTGGAGCGGCGCGGGCTCGACATCCGCATCGTCTCGCTGCGCCGTCCCTATGATCCGGTCGAACATCCGATCCATCGCGAGATCCGCGCCCCGCGTGACTACCTGCCGGAGTACCTGCATGACGACTGGGCACGAGTACGCCGGGCATGGCGGGCGGTACGGCGGTGGCCCGGTTACCGTGCCGCGCTGCGCGCCTGGCTCGCCGACCTCGTGCGCGATCCGAGCCGCAACCGGGTACGCCGATTCGGCCAGGCGCTCGTGCTGGCGCACGAGCTGCCGGAAGGCGCCGCGCGGCTGCACGCGCATTTCCTGCACACCCCGGCCTCGGTGGCGCGCTACGCCGCCATGGTCGCCGGGCTATCCTGGTCGTGCTCGGCCCACGCCAAGGACATCTGGACCACGCCCGCATGGGAGAAGCGGCGCAAGCTCGCGGATGTCGACTGGCTGACCACCTGCACCAAGGCCGGGCGCGACCATCTCGCGGCGCTGGCGCCGGACGCGACCCGCGTGCGCCTGGCCTACCACGGGCTCGACCTGGCTCGATTCCCGCCTCCGCCCGGGCGACCGTCGATGCGCGACGGCGAGGACCCGGACGCGCCGGTGCGCCTGGTCACCGTCGGGCGCGCGGTGCCCAAGAAGGGTTACGACGTGCTGCTCGACGCGCTGGCCATGCTGCCGGTCGAGGTGCATTGGCGCCTGGTCCATATCGGCGGGGGCGAGCTGCGCGAGGCGCTGGCCGCGCAGGCGACGCGGCTTGGACTCGAACGCCGCATCGTCTGGCGCGGGCCGCTGCCGCAGGACTCGGTGCTCGGCGCCTACCGCGCCGCCGACCTGTTCGTTCTGCCCTCGCGCATCGCTCGCGACGGTGACCGCGACGGGCTGCCCAACGTGTTGATGGAGGCGGCGAGCCAACGGCTGCCCGTGCTGTCGACGCGGGTGTCCGCGATCCCCGAGTTCGTGATCGACGGCGAAACCGGCGTGCTGGTGCCGTCCGACGACGCGCGGCGCTTGTCCGAGGCGCTGCTGAACCTGATCCGCGATCCGATGCTGCGCCAGCGATTGGGCGCGGCGGGAGAGGCACGGCTGCGCGCCTTCTTCGCCGCCGAGCCCGCTCTCGATCCCTTGGCCGAACTGTTCGGCCTCGAGGAGGAGAAATGCGCGTCGCCTTCTACGCTCCCCTGAAGCCGCCCATGCATCCGGTGCCTTCGGGCGATCGGCGTGTGGCACTGCTCCTGATGGACGCGCTCGCCGAGGGCGGGCATACGGTCGAGCTGGCGTCGCGCTTCCGCAGCTGGGACGGCGCGGGCGACACCGCACGTCAGGCGCGGTTGCGCGCACTGGGCGGCCGTCTGGCCGAGCGGCTGGCGCGCCGGCTGCGCAGCCGGCCGCCGCATGAGCGGCCCGAGCTGTGGTTCACCTATCATCTGTACCACAAGGCGCCCGACTGGCTCGGTCCGTCGGTGAGCGCCGAGTTGGGCATATCCTACGTGGTCGCCGAAGCGTCGGTCGCGGGCAAGCAGGCGGACGGGCCGTGGGCCGAGGGCCACGCGGCCTCGATCGCGGCCCTGCGCCGCGCCGACGCGGTGTTCGGGCTCAACCCGGCCGACGAGGCGGGGGTGCGGCCGCACCTGGCCGAATCCGGTCGGCTGCATTCGCTGCCGCCGTTTCTCGATACCACGCCCTACGAAGAGGCGCGCCGTGTCCGGCGGAGCTACCGCGACAGCTTTGCCGACGAGCTCGGCCTGCCCGTGGACGAACCCTGGCTGCTGGCGGTGGGCATGATGCGGCCCGGCGACAAGCTGGCCTCCTACCGGTCGCTGGCGGGGGCACTGGCGCGGTTAGCGGAGCTGCCCTGGCACCTGCTGGTGGTCGGCGACGGCCCGGCGCGGGCGGAGGTGGAAACGGCGTTCGCCGGGCTGGGCGACCGGGTGCGATTCCTGGGCGAGCGGCCGGCGCCGGCGCTGGCGCCGATCTACGCAGCGGCCGACCTGCTGGTCTGGCCGGCGGTCAACGAGGCGTTCGGGATGGCGGTGCTCGAGGCGCAGGCGGCGGGGCTGCCGGCGGTGACGGGCGACTGGGGCGGGGTGGCGCAGCTCGTGGCGCATGGCGAGACGGCGTTGCTGACGCCGCGCGGCGACGAGGCCGCCTTCGCCGAGGCGGTGGGCGGCCTGCTGGTCGATCCTGGCCGGCGCGCGGCGATGGGCGCGGCCGCGGCGATTCGCACCGCACGCGAGCACGGGCTGGCCGTGGCGGCCAGGCGGCTCGACGCCGTCCTGCGCGGGATTCCCCGGCGATGACGCTGCTGCTTCTCGTGCGGCACGCCCCCACCGCGTGGAACGAGGCACGGCGCATCCAGGGGCGCAGCGATCGCCCGCTGAGCGACGCGGGGCGGGCCGCGGCGGCGCAGTGGCGGCTGCCGCCCGAGCCGCGGGTTGCGCGCTGGTATGCGAGCCCGCTGAAGCGGGCGATGGAGACGGCGCGGCTCTTGGGCCTCGATGCCGAGCCCGAGCCGCGGCTGGTGGAGATGGCTTGGGGCCGCTGGGAAGGCGAGCGGCTGCCCGATCTGCGCGCCCGGCTGGGCGCCGAGATGACGGCCAACGAGGCACGCGGCATCGACTTCCGCCCGCCCGGCGGCGAGAGCCCGCGCGACGTGATGCACCGGCTGGCGCCGCTGCTCGCCGCGCTGGCCGCGGCCGGCGAGGACGTCGGGGCGGTGACGCACAAGGGCGTGGTGCGCGCCCTCTACGCGCTGGCCACGGGCTGGGACATGTGCGCGCGCGAGCCCGACCGCGTCGACTGGGACGCGGCGCAGCTCTTTCGCCTCGCGCCGGGCGGTGCGCCATCGGTGGCGCGGCTCAACATCAACCTGGTGGCAGCGGCGTGAGCGCGGGGCGCGTGATGGTCTGGGTCCAGCATATGCTGGGCATCGGCCATGTGCGGCGTGCGGCGCTGGTTTCTCGGGCCATGGCGGAGGCGGGGCTGACGGTGCGGTTCGTGACCGGCGGCATGCCCGCGCCCGGTGTCGGCCCCGGGACCGACGACGTGGTGCAGCTCGCCCCGGTGCGCAGCGCCGACGAGCGTTTCTCGGCCCATCTCGACGAGCACGGCACGCCGATCGACGACGCCTGGCGGGCGCGGCGGCGCGACGCGCTGCTGGCGGCCCATGCCGATTTCGGGCCCGACGCCGTGATGATCGAGAGCTTCCCCTTCGGGCGCCGGGCGATGCGCTTCGAGCTGTTGCCGCTGCTCGACGCCTGCCGCGGCGCGTTGGTGCTGTCATCGGTACGCGACGTGGTGCAGGCCAAGCGCGATCCCGCAAGGCTGGCCGAGACGGTCGAGTTGGTACGGTCGCGCTTTGACCATGTGTTGGTGCATGGTGACCCGGCCTTCATCCGCTTCGATGAGAGCTTCGCTTCGGCTGGCGAGATCGCCGGGCAGCTGACCTATACCGGCTATGTCGCGCCGTCGGCGCCCGAGCCGGCCGGCGAGCGGCGGGGCGTGGTCGTCTCGGCGGGCGGCGGTGCGGTGGGCGGGACATTGCTCGACGCGGCGCTGGCGGCGCGGGGTCGGACGCGGCTCGCGCACGAGCCCTGGCGGTTGCTGGCCGGGCACAACCTGCCGGAGGATGCCTTCGCCGCACTGCAGGCGAAGGCGCCCGAAGGCGTGACGGTGGAGCGCGCGCGGCCCGACTTTCCGGCGCTGTTGGCCGGGGCGCGGATGTCGGTGTCGCAGGCGGGCTACAACACGGTCATGGACCTGATCGGCGCGCGGGTCCGCGCGGTGTTGGTGCCGTTTGCGGGCGAGGGCGAGACCGAGCAGCCGTTGCGTGCAGCGCGACTGGCCGAGTGCGGCGCGGCCCGGGTGGTGGCCGCGGATGCGTTGGCACCGGAGCGTCTGGCGGAAGCGGTCGATGCGGCGCTGGACGGCGCCACCGCGGATGCGGCGGGGCTCGATCTGGGAGGCGCGGCCGAGACGGCGCGGCTGGTCGCCGGCTGGATCGCGGAGCGGCGGCGATGAGCGCGTGGGACGACCTCGCGGCCGAGCTCGACCGCTGGGACCGTACCGCGGAGCTGTGGTGGCGCGACGACGACGCGGTGCGGCCCGGCCCGGCGCTCGACCGGCTGCTCGATCTGGCGGGAGAACGGCCGCTGGCGCTCGCCGTGATCCCGGCTCTGGCCGACGCCGGGTTGCCCTTGCGGCTGGACGAGAAGGAGGGGCACGTTGTGCTTCAGCACGGCTATGCCCATCGCGACCATGCGCGGCCGGGTGAGCGTAAGATCGAGCTGGGCGGTCGCCCGCCCGACGAGGTGCTTGCGGAGCTGGAGGCAGGGCGTGGCCGGCTGGACGAGCTGTTCGGCGGCCTGTCGCTGCCGGTCGTGGTGCCGCCTTGGAACCGGATCGAGGAGACGGTGGCCGACCGGCTGGCCGACGCCGGCTGGCGCGGACTCTCGGCGCTGGGGCCGCGACAGGCGCTCACGCGCAGCGGCCTGATGATCGTCAACGTCCATGCCGACCTGATCGACTGGAAGGGCAGCCGCGGCTTCGCGGGGGAGGCGCGGGTATTGGGCTCGTTGGTGGGCCACCTGCGCGCGCGTCGCACGGGCGAGGCCGACGCGGCCGAGCCTACGGGGCTGATGACCCACCATGCCGACCACGACGAGGCCTGCTGGTGCTTTCTCTGCGCGCTCCTGCGCTTCCTCGACAGGCGGCCGGTGCGCTGGCTTGGCGCGGCGGAGGTGTTCGGCTTGCCCTTGGACAGCCCGGGCAGCGTAGGCTAAGAACCCGAAGCATCCCAGATCTCCGGGGACAGGTTCGTTGGCCGACCGCGTCTATCTTTACGATTCCACGCTGCGCGACGGGGCGCAGACCCAGGGCGTCGACTTCTCCACAGCCGACAAGGCGGCGATCGCGCGCGAGCTCGATGCGCTGGGCATCGACTATGTCGAGGGCGGCTGGCCAGGGGCCAACCGGGTCGATGACGGCTTCTTCGCCGAGGCGCCCAAACT
>CAZMTC010000092.1:0-238 GCA_964569105.1 uncultured Alphaproteobacteria bacterium
AGCTTGCAGATGAACACGTCGATGATCTTGAGCTCGGGCTCGTCCATGCCGCCGTAGAGATGGTTGAGGAACATCTCCTTGGTCAGCGTCGTGCCCTTGCGCAGCGAGAGCAGCTCGAGGATGCCGTACTCCTTGCCCGTGAGGTGCAGGGGCTGGCCGTTCACCTCGGCGGTGCGCGTGTCGAGGTTCACCCGCAGCTTGCCGGTGTCGATGATGGAGTCCGAATGGCCCTTCGAGC
>CAZMTC010000092.1:248-12223 GCA_964569105.1 uncultured Alphaproteobacteria bacterium
GCGGCGCACGATCGCCTGGATCCGCGCCACCAGCTCGCGCTTGTCGAACGGCTTGGTCAGGTAGTCGTCGGCGCCGAAGCCCAGGCCGCGGATCTTGTTGTCGAGCTCGGACAGGCCCGAGAGGATCAGGATCGGCGTGTTGATCCGCGAGGCGCGCAGGCGGCGCAGCACCTCGTAGCCGTCGATGTCCGGCAGCATCAGGTCGAGCACGATGATGTCGTAGTCGTAGAGCTTGCCGATCTCGATGCCGTCCTCGCCGAGGTCGGTCGTGTCGCAGATGTACCCTTCCGAACGGAGCATCATCTCGATGCTCTTCGCCGTTGCGGTATCGTCTTCTACCAGGAGGACACGCATGCCTAAGCCCCTCTCGTGCTGTCCGTTGGCCCGCCGCGCCAATTCATCGACGGTTAACCTTACGAAACATTAATCCGGATTCATTAACAAATACTAAACGCCTCGGATGCCGAACAAGCTTTACGCAGCCTTAACGCCTGCGGCCTAGGATCGTGCGCATCGCGAACCCCGACCGCAGACAGCCCTTGCCACTCGACGACCTCCTTTACGAAATCGACGCCACCGCGGGCTTCCGGCTCTACGGCCGGGTCACCTCGATCATGGGGCTGATGGTCGAGGTCGGCGGCATCGAACGCGACCTGGCCATCGGCAGCCGTTGCCGCGTCGAGGCCCGCCGGCGCGAGCCGGTCGTGTGCGAGGTGGTCGGCTTCCGCAACGGGCGCGCGCTGCTGATGCCCTTCGGCTCGGTCGACGGGGTCGGCGTGGGCTGCCGCGCCGAGTTGGTCACGGCCGAGCCGGTGGTGCATCCGACGGCTGGCTGGCTGAGCCGGGTGGTCAACGCGCTGGGCGAGCCGGTGGACGGCAAGGGGCCGCTGCCCGAGGGGCACGTCGCCTCGCGCCTGCGCAACACGCCGCCCCCGGCGCACGCCCGCTCGCGCGTGGGCGAGAAGCTCGATCTCGGCGTGCGCGCGATCAACACCTTCCTGACCACCTGCCGCGGCCAGCGCATGGGCATCTTCGCCGGGTCGGGCGTCGGCAAGTCGGTGCTGCTGTCGATGCTGGCGCGGTTCACCGCCTCGGACGTCAACGTGATCGGCCTGATCGGCGAGCGCGGGCGCGAGGTGCAGGAGTTCATCGAGGACCATCTCGGGCCCGAGGGCCTGGCCAAGTCGGTCCTCGTCGTGGCGACCTCCGACGAGCCGCCCCTGGTGCGGCGCCAGGCCGCGCAGCTCACCTTGACCCTGGCGGAGTATTTCCGCGACCAGGGCAAGGACGTGCTGTGCCTCATGGACAGCGTCACCCGCTTCGCCATGGCCCAGCGCGAGATCGGCCTGTCGGCGGGCGAGCCGCCGGCGACCAAGGGCTACACGCCGTCCGTGTTCGCCGAGCTGCCCAAGCTGCTCGAGCGCGCCGGGCCGGGGCAGGGGCAGGGCAGCATCACCGGGCTGTTCACCGTGCTGGTCGAGGGCGACGACCACAACGAGCCGGTCGCCGACGCGGTGCGCGGCATCCTCGACGGCCACATCGTTCTCGATCGCACGGTTGCGGAGCGCGGGCGCTATCCCGCGATCAACGTCCTGCGTTCGGTCTCGCGCACCATGCCGGCATGCAACACGGCCGAGGAGCGACGGCTGTTCGAGCGCGCGCGCCAGCTGATCGCGCGCTACGAGGACATGGCCGAGATGATCCGCCTGGGCGCATACCGCGAGGGTTCGGACGCCGGGGTCGACGAGGCGATCCGCTACTATCCGCAGCTCGAGGCCTTTTTGTCGCAGGACATGCACGAGCGCACCGATCTCGAGACCGGGTATGCCCAGCTCGCCCAGATCCTCGACCGCGACGAGGCTGAGGCGGCATGAGCAAGGCGCTCGCGACGCTGGTGCGGATGCACCGCTGGCAGCTGGACGAGAAGCGCAAGACGATCACCGAGCTGGAGCGGCTGCGCGACGGGCTGCGCGAGCAGCAGCGGCGGCTCGAGGACGAGCTGGGCGCCGAGACGGCGAAGGCCGGCGAGACCCTCGAAGCCGCAAGGACCTTTCCCGCCTATCTCGCCGAACTGCGCGCGCGGCAGGACAAGCTGGCCCGGTCGATCGAGGATGTCGAGACGCAGATCGAGGCGGCCAACGTCGAGCTCGCCGAGACGTTTCGCGAGTACAAGAAACACGAGACCGTACTCGCCAACCGCCTCCGCCGTGCCCGCTTCGAGGCCGACCGCAGGCAGCAGCTCGCGCTCGACGAGATGGCGTTGCAGGGCCACCGCCGGCGCCAGGAGGCGGGGTAGGGGCGGGCCCGGTTCACACCCGCTCCAAATGACGTCGCAGCAGCGGCGCGTCCCTACACCACGAACCCGGCGTGGTGCTCCACCGCGTCTTCCAGCCCGGCGGCAGGGTCGACGGGGAAGTCGCGGGTGACCTGGAAGGCGACATCGCCCCCCATGCCGAGCGCTTCGCGGCTCTCGGTGAACATGCCGGCGATCTCGGCGCGCAAATCCCGGGGCAGCGGTTTGACGCTGCGGATCATCAGGTCGAGGTGACCGTCCGAGGCGATGCCGTCGAGCTGCATGTGGCCCAGGCGCGAGAAGGTCACGTCGAAGACGAAGCGGGTCGCGGGACCCTCGCGGCCGCCGATGGTATGATGCTCCTCCTCGTGGTCGCGCACGAGCAGGCGGATCTGCTCGAGCCGGGCGCCGTCGTGGACCGGGATCAGGAACAGCCGGAAGCCGTCGGGGCGCGGCTCGGCCGCGGTGCGGGCGATCTCGCCGAGGTCGGCCGAGAGGCGGTCGACCAGCGCGCCGTCGCCGGCGGCGCGGAGCTCGCGGAACGCTTCGCGCCCGAGGACGCCGCGCAGGTCGCCGCGTCCCAAGGCGTTCATGAACAGAAGCATCGCCGCAGGCAGTGCGGCGTTGGGGCCGGGCAGCACCGACTGGAGCGCCTGGGCGGCCTGAGGGCTGGATGTCGCCAGCGTGTCGATCGCCATGCGCAGGGCGGGCCAATCCTGGCTGAGCGCAAGCGCTACGGGCGGCGGCGGTGTCGCGGCGGGCGTCGCCGGGACGGCGGGCGGTGGTGCGCCGGGCTGGGCCTGGACGTGCGGACCCGACCCCGGCAACGCCTGTGAGTTGGAGCCGCCAGCGCCAGGAGCGGCGGCGCCAGGGGTGCCGATGGTTGGAGCGCCAGAAGTGCCGATGGTCGGGTTACCTGCGGTGCCGATGGTGGGGGCACCTGCGGTGCCGGGCGCCGCCCCGGCAACCGGTACCGAGGGCTGGCCAGCGGGCGGGCGGATCGACAGGACCGCCGCCCGCATCTGGTTGCCCAGCGTCTGGATCTCGAGGGTGACCGTGCTTCCCTGGGCGGGGGGCGGGAAGAGAGGCAGGGACAGGGTGCCCTGCGAGGTCCGCAGGAGCGTGGCACCGCCGGCGTCGCGCCCCGTCACCACGCCCTCGACGATGGCCGCCGTCTGAAGTCGCGCCAGCGCCCCGGTGGCCGCGGACACCGTGACCAGCGCGCTCTGCCCGCCGCCCTGGCCGCCATGCTGGCCGAGCGGGAAGGCGGGCAGGGGCGGCGCGATGCGGGTCATGACGCCTCGCTCAGGCGACGCGCCAGGGCCTCCACATCCTGGGCCGCGGCGGTCGAGGGGTAGCGCACCAGGACCGGAACCTGGCGGCGGATGCTCTCGCGTACCTTGTCGTCGCGCCGAACGATCCCGGCCAGCGGTGGCCGAAGCTTGAGGAAGTTCTCGCAAGCCTTGAGCAGCGTCCGGTAGGTGCGCTCGCCCGCCTGCTTTGACGCCGCCATGTTCACCACCACCTGCTGCGCCGTGGTGGGGAAGTCGCGTGCCGTCAGCTTGATGAAGGCATAGGCGTCGGTGAGCGCGGTCGGCTCGTCGGTGGTCACCACGAGGCATGAGGCGGCGGGGCGGGTGAGGTAGCGCACGGTATGCTCGAGCCCTGCTGCAAGATCGAGCACGACGTGGTCGTATCCCTCGGCCAGCGCTACCAGACGGTCACCCAGCGCCTCGAGCCGTTCGGGCGGCAGCGCCGCCAGGCTGCCCGCGCCCGAGCGCCCGGCGATGATATCGAAACCGCCCTCGCGGTAATCGGTCAGCGCCTGCTTGAGCGTGAGCCTGCCGGCGAGCACGGCCTGGAGGTCGTGCTGCGGCACCAGGCCGAGCTGGATGTCCACGTTGGCGAGACCCAGGTCGCCGTCGAACAGCAACGTTCGGTGGCCGCCCCGGGCAAGCGCGTGGGCTAGGGTGATGGCCAGCCAGGTCTTGCCGACGCCGCCCTTGCCGGACGCGACGGCGATGATCTTGCGGTCGTTGACTTGGCGCACCGAGTCGGCGGCGGTCTTCGTTGCAGCAGTCATGATCATGCCTCTGTGGACACAGGAGTTGTCTCGACCGCGCCCGCGGAGCGCAGCAGCAGGCGTGCGAACGAGACGGGGTTCACGGGGCTGAGCCCGTTGGCGATGTGCGGCGTGACGCTGACCTCGCTCAGCCGCATCGGCGGGACGGCGGCGGCGAGCAGGCTGCCGTAGCGCCGGGTGATGTCGAGACGGGTCGCGATCACTCGGACCACGCCGATCTCGCGGAAAGCGGCGATCACGTCGTTGGTCTCGAACGGGTCGCCGCCGGCGGCGAGCACGAGCACGGGCTCGGCGCGCGCGGCCTCGGCCAGCGCGGCGAGCGAGGCCAGCTCGACGCCGTCGAACGGGTTGGCGCCGGCCGTGTCGATCACCGCGCGCCCCCCCTCGGCCCGCGCCGCGACCAGGCGTGCCAGCTCCTTGGCGCCGTCGCACGGATGCAGGTCCATTCCCAAAATGCGCGTGAAGGCGCGCAACTGCTCGAGGCTGCCTGCGCGCATCATGTCGCTCGAATACACCTCGACCGGCTCGCCCGCGAGTTTAGCGCGCGCCGCGAGCTTGGCGGCCGTCACCGTCTTGCCGACGCCCGGCGCGCCGACCAGCATGATCGGACGCTCGCCCTTTCGCTGGGCCAATGGCTGGAAGTCGTAGAGGCCGTCGAGCGCCGCGGCGAGCGCCAGGACCGGGTCGTCGCGGCCCGACTCCCAGGCGCCGTCGACCAGCTTGTCGACGACCCAGGCCGGCGTGCGGTGGTAGTGCAGCGCGGCTGCGATGGCGCCCGGGTCGCCGTCGCCGGCCCCCGGCACGAAGCCGTCGGCGAAGCTCTCGATGCCGGCGTCGGGCTCGTCACAGGCGGCGGTTACCTGGACCCCGCCCCGATCGCGGTCGGTCTGTGACGACACGATCACCGCGTCCTCGCCCAGCTCGCGCCGGACGATGTCCATGGCCTTGGCCATGTTCTCAGCGGTGTATGATCGAAGTCGCATCGCCTACCGCCCCCTCAGATCTGCCCGACCGTCTTGATGCGGGCCTTGGGATGGATCTCGTTCTGCGACAACACGGTCGTGACCGGCCGCACGCGCTCCAGGATCGAGCGGACGTAGGGCCGCACCGGCGGGCTGGTCAGCAAAACGGGGGTCTCGCCCAGCATGGCCTGATGCTCGAAGGTCGTATTGACCTTGGTGATGAAATCCTGCAGGCGCGAAGGCGCCATCGCGAGCTGGCGGTCGTCGCCCTCGCCGACCAGCGCCTCGTTGAATGCCTGCTCCCATTCGCCGGAGAGCGTTATCAGCGGCAGGTAACCCTGGTGGCCGACGTTCATCTCGCAGATCTGACGCGCCAGGCGCGAGCGGACGTGCTCGGTGATGGCGACCGCGTTGCGGGTGTGGGCGCAGGCCTCCGAGATGCCCTCCAGGATGGTGGGCAGGTCGCGGATCGAGATGCGCTCCTTCAGCAAATTCTGCAGCACGCGCTGCACGGTGCCGACGGTGGCCACGTTGGGGATCAGGTCGGAGACCATCTTCTGCTGCTCGGGCGGCAGCTCGTCGAGCAGCTTCTGGGTTTCGGCGTAGGACAGCATCTCGGCCATGTTGTCCTTGATCACCTCGGTCAAATGCGTGGTGATCACGGTCGACGGCTCGACCACGGTATAGCCCTTGAAGCTGGCCTCCTCGCGATGCGCTTCCTCGACCCAGCGCGCGGGCAGGCCGAAGGTGGGCTCGATCGTGTCCTCGCCGGGCAGGGCGAGCTCGTCGCCGCGCGGGTCCATGACCAGAAGCATGTTGGGCCTCAGGTCGCCGCGCCCGGCCTCGATCTCCTTCGCGCGAATGACGTAGGTGTTCGCCGGAAGCTGCATGTTGTCCTGGATACGAACCGCGGGCATGACGAAGCCCATCTCGCCCGCGAGCTGGCGGCGCAGGCCCTTGATCTGATCGGTCAGGCGGATGCCGGCCTCCTGGTTGATCAGGGCGAGCAAGCCGTAGCCGAGCTCGAGCCGCAGCAGATCCATCTGCAATGTCGCGGAGATCGGCGTCTCCTGAGGCTCCGCCGACGCCGCTTCCTCCGTCAGCCGCGCGGCCTCGGCCGCCGCCGTGTCCTTGCCCTGTTTCTTGTGCAGCATGAAGGCGGCGCCGCCGGTGGACGCGGAGAGCACCAGGAACGGCAGCATCGGCACGCCGGGCAGCAGCGCGAGCGCCACCGTGAGTCCCGAGGCGAGACCGAGCGCACGGGGGTAGCCACCGAGCTGGGCGAACAGCGCCTTGTCGGTGGAGCCCACGACGCCGGCCTTCGACACCAGCAGTCCCGCGGCGGTCGACACGATCAGCGCCGGGATTTGCGACACCAGCCCGTCGCCCACGGTCAGCAGGGTGTAGGAGTGGGCGGCCTGACCGAGCGACAGACCCTGCTGCGCCGTGCCGATGATGATGCCGCCGACGATGTTGATCAGCGTGATGACCAGCCCGGCGATGGCGTCGCCGCGCACGAACTTGGCGGCGCCGTCCATGGCGCCGAAGAAGGTGCTCTCGTCCTCGGTCTCCTTACGCCGCGTGCGCGCGGTGTCTTCGTCGATCAGGCCCGAGGACAGGTCGCTGTCGATTGCCATCTGCCTGCCGGGCATGGCGTCGAGGGAGAAGCGCGCCGAGACCTCGGCGATGCGCCCCGAGCCCTTGGTGATGACGACGAAGTTCACGAGCACCAGGATCGCGAAGACGATGATGCCGATGACGAAGTTGCCGCCCATCACGAAGTTGCCGAACGCCTCGATCACCTGCCCGGCGGCCGCGGTGCCTTCGTGGCCGTGCGACAGGATCAACCGCGTCGACGCCAGGTTGAGCGACAATCGCAGCATCGTCGCGATCAGCAGGATGGTCGGGAAGCTGGACAGATCGAGCGGCCGCTCGATGAACAGCACGACCATCAGGATCAGCACCGAGAGGGTGACCGAGATAGCCAGGCTGAAGTCGAGCAGCCAGGCCGGCATCGGCAGGATGAGCACAACGAGGATGCACGCCAGGCCGACCGCCAGCGCGATGTCGCCACGCCGCAGCGCGTCCCACGCGTTGGCCAGATGCCCGCCGCCCGGAGCGCCGCCTGCGGCCTGTTGTGTCGCCTCGGCCATGTGCCGGTCCTGTTCCTGAACGGCCTAGATGTAAGCCCGGTCGCTCTCGCGCGGCGCGGGGACGGCGATGCCCTCCCCGCTGTACTGCTTGAGCTTGTTGCGCAGCGTCCGAATGGAGATGCCCAGGATGTTGGCCGCGTGCGTGCGGTTCCCCAGACAGTGGGTCAAGGTCTCGAGGATCAGGTCGCGCTCGACATCGGCCACCGTGCGGCCGACCAGGCCGCCAAAGGCGCCGTCGGCCGAACCGTCGGCCTGGGTCGACCCAGCAGGCGACCGCGGCGCCTCGCCCTGGCCCAGGGTGCCGGGGTTGGGGGTCATCACGATGGCCTCGGGCCCGATCTCGTCGCCCTGCGCGATGAGTACGGCCCGGTGCATGGCGTTCTCGAGCTCGCGCACGTTGCCCGGCCATCCGTGCCGGGTCAGTTTGGCCATCGCGGCCTCGCTGACCGGTCGTACGGGCACGCCGTTGGCGGCGGCGTACTTGCGCACGAAGTGGTCGACCAGCACATTGATGTCGGCCGGACGATCGCGCAGCGGCGGCAGCTCCAGGTTGACCACGTTGAGGCGAAAATAGAGGTCTTCGCGGAACGTGCCCTTGCGCACCTCCTCGGCCAGGTCGCGGTTCGTGGTCGCGATAATGCGGATATCGACCTTGATCGGTTGATTGGAGCCGACCCGGTCGATCTCGCGCTCCTGGATTGCGCGCAGGAGCTTGGCCTGCAGGCGCGGGTCCATCTCGGAGATCTCGTCGAGCAGCAGCGTGCCGCCGTCGGCCTCCTCGAACTTGCCGATGCGCCGCGCGACCGCGCCGGTGAACGCGCCCTTTTCGTGGCCGAAGAGCTCGCTCTCGAGCAGGTTCTCGGGGATCGCGGCGCAGTTGACCGATACGAACTTCTTGTTCGCGCGCTTGGACTTGGCGTGGATGAAGCGGGCAAAGATCTCCTTGCCGGTGCCGCTCTCGCCGGTGATCAGCACGCTCGCTTCCGATGGCGCGATCTGCTTCGCCAGCCCCATCATGTTCTTGGTCGCCGGGTCGGCGTGCACGATGGCGGTGGCTTCCTCGGTGACCGCCTCGAGCACGGCAGCGATCAGCTCGGGATCGGGGGGCAGGGGCACGTATTCCTTGGCGCCCGCGCGGATCGCCGCGACGGCGGGTTTGCTGTCGGTGCCGATGCCCGCCGCGACGACGGGCACGCTGATACGCTCCGCGGTCAAGCTGTCGACCAGCGAGGCGACATCGAGCTTGACGTCGCACATCACGAGGTCGGCGCCCTGGCCCGTGCGCAGTGCTTTGAGGCCCGCGTCGATGGTGTCGACCTGGGCAACCTTGGCGCCGCGCGAGACGGCGACCTTGCTGGCCGCGCCGATGTGCCCGCCGAGGGTCCCGATGATCAGCAGTCGCATGTCGTGCTCCGTTGGCGTCCGGCGTCAGGCCGAACGGTCCGACTTGATGATTTCGGTCATGGTCACGCCCAGCCGCTCGTCGACGACGACGACCTCGCCGCGCGCCACCAGGCGGTTGTTCACATAAATGTCGATGGCCTCGCCGACGCGCCGGTCGAGTTCGACCACGGCGCCGCGGCCGAGCTTGAGCAGCTGGTTGACCTGCATGGTGGTCTTGCCCAGCACCGCCATGACCTGGACGGGGATGTCGTAGACCGCGTCCAATTCCTTGGCCGTGCGTTGGATCTCGGACTCGTCGGCCTGCGGGATGTCCACGTCGCCACCGCCACTCTCCAACTCGTCGAAATCGAGATCGTCTTCACCCATGATCGTCTCCTAGTCCTGAGTTTGCTCGTGGCCCCTGGCTCAGTTCTGCTCGAGCCAGCGGCCGATCGTGGCCTCCACGTCCTTCCACACCGCCTCGGCGTCGCGCTCCGCGCCGCCGTCGGCCCATTCGATCCGGCAATCGGTCGGGCCCATGGCGCCGTCCGACAGCAGGACCATGTCTCCGGTAAACCCGGCGTCCGACGCGATCCGGTTGATGCGCTCCTGCAGGGGGTCGAGCATCTGCTCGGCGACCCGCACCACGATGCGCGGCTCGTCGAGCAGGCGCTCGAAGCACTCCCGCAGCAGCGCCTCGACCTCGTCGAGGCCCGACTTGGCGACCAGCCCCGGCACGATCTTGCGCATCATGGCCAGCGCCGCCCGCGTGGCGTGGTCGGTGAGCACGCCATCGAGCGCCTCGCGCGAGGCCTGAATCTCGCCCAGCCGTGTGGCGATGGCCTGGGTCGCCTGAGCCATGAGCTGCTCGGCCGAACCCTCGACCTCGGCGCGGCCGGCGGCCTTGCCCTCCTCGAACGCCTCCGCACGCGCCTGGCGCACGGCGGCATCGCCGTTGTCGGCGTGCTCGTCGAACGAGGTGTCGAAAAGAAACTTCTTCGCTCCGGTCATGGCCGCCGCTTCAATAGACGAGCTCGTCGTCGCCCTTGTTGTCGGAGATCAGGATCTCGCCCTGCGCGGCCAAGTCCTTGGCCTGCATGACGATGGCGTTCTGGGCCTCGTCGACGTCCTTGAGGCGCGCCGGGCCCATGTCTGCGACGTCCTCGCGCAGCATCTTCGCAGCGCGTTCGGACATGTTGGAGAAGAAGAACTCGCGGATCTCTTCGGTGGCACCCTTCAGCGCGAGGGGCAGGCGCGATTTGTCGATCTTGCGCAGAAGCGTCTGCATCGATCCCGGGTCGAGCTTGGCCAGGTCGTCGAAGGTGAACATCAGCGCCTTGACCCGCTCGGCCGCCTCCTTGTTGCGGTCCTCCAGGGCCTGGATGAAACGCTGCTCGGTGGAGCGGTCGAAATTGTTGAAGATCTCCGCAATCATCTCGTGGCTGTCGCGCCGGTTGGTGCGCGCCAGGTTGGACATGAACTCCGAACGCAGAGTGTTCTCGACGTCCTCGATCACCTCGCGCTGGACGGCCTCCATGCGCAACATGCGCATGACCACTTCGAGCGCGAGGCCCTCGGGGAGCATGCTGAGGACGCGCGCGGCGTGCTCCGGCTTGATCTTGGACAACACGACCGCGACGGTCTGCGGGTACTCGTTCTTGAGGTAGTTGGCGAGCACCTGCTCGTTCACGTTGCCGAGCTTGTCCCACATGGTGCGGCCGGCCGGGCCGCGGATTTCCTCCATGATCAGATTGACGCGGTCGTCGGGCAGCACCTTGCCGAGCAGCCGTTCGGTGCTCTCGAAGGAGCCGACCAGCGTGCCGGTAGAGGAGATCATGTCAGAGAATTCCACCAGCAGGCGCTCGACGGCCTGCGACTGGACCGCGCCCAGAGTGGCCATGACCTGGGACAGCTCCTTGATCTCGTCGTCGTCCATCTGCGCGAAAAGGTTCGACGCGTGATCCTCGCCCAAGGCGAGCATGAGCATGGCGGCCTTCTCCGGGCCGCTCAGGGTGCGCGTTTCGGTGCGGGCTCGGTCGGACATGGTCGTGTGGCTCAGCTCTGCTGGTACATCCAGTTGCGAATGATCGAGACCGTCTCGTCGGGATGCTTGTCGACGAGGTCACCGATCTTCTTCAGCGACGACGCGCGCACGCGGCCTTCGACCTGATCGATGTCGATCATGGATTCGCCCGCTCCCGGGCCGTGGGCGGCGTCACCGTCGGGTCCGGCCAGCTGCGCCTGACCGGCGCCCGCGTGCGCAATTTGCGCCTGGCCGGAATTGGCCGCAGTCGCGGTCTCGACGTCGAACAGGCGCTGGACCAGCGGGCGCAGGACGAGGAGCAGGACGAGGACGCCGAGCACCGCGAGGACCAGGATCTCGGCGATCCGCATGTAGTCGTCGTTGCGCAAGGTGACGAGTGGCGCCTCCTCGCCGGCGGCCAGGCTCATGTCGGGCTCGGCAAAGCGCATGTTGACCACCGAGACGACGTCGCCCCGATCGGCGTCGAAGCCGATAGCCGAACGCACCAGCGCGGTGATCTGTTCGATTTCCTCGGGCGAGCGCTCCTCGTAGATGCGTGTGCCGTCGGGATTGGTCGTGTAGGTGCCGTCGACGAGCACGGCGACCGAAACGCGCTCGATCTCGCCGGCCTCCTGCACCTCGGTCCGCAACGTCCTGGTGATCTCGTAGTTGGTGGTCTCCTCGGTGCGCTCCTTGGCGCTGATGCTCTGCCCGGCTGCGGCGGCCTCCTCCTCGGTCTGGGGCAGTTCCTCACCCACCGTGACCGGTGTCTCCTCCGGCGGCTTGTCCCGGCTCGACTGAGAATCGGTGACGACCTGCGCCGAGCGCACCACCTGGCCGTCGGGGTCGTAGATTTCCTCGTTCACTGTCACCCGGTCGAAGTTCATCTCCAGGTTGACGGTGACGTCGGCGCGGCCCGGGCCCATCGTGCGCTCGAGCATCTGCTCGATCTGGTTGGCAAAATAGGCTTCCTTGCCGGCCTCCATCTGGGTGGCGTTGGCAAGCGCCAGGTCGGCGTCGGTACCCTGGTCCTTGTCGCTGCGCGCCAGTTGTTTTCCTGATACGTCGACCACCGAGA
>CAZMTC010000093.1:0-12217 GCA_964569105.1 uncultured Alphaproteobacteria bacterium
GGGTCAGCGGCGATCAGTTCGGTGTGGTCGTTGCCAACTGCGCCGAGGACGGCATCCACGCCGTCGCAGACAAGATTCTCGAGGTGGTGCGGCGCACGCCGCTGGAGACGCCACATGGGCGGGTGCACGTCACCGTTTCGATCGGCTGCGTGCTGTTCCCGGATGGCCCCGCCACAGCGCACGACATCATGGCCAAAGCTGAAATCGCGCTGCAGGACGCCAAGCAGGCCGGGCGCAACTGCTATTCGCGCTACCGTCAGTCGGAGGAGCAGCGCGAGGGACGGCGTCAGAACGTGGCCACGGTCGAGAGGGTGCAGAAGGCGCTGAACGAGGACCGGCTGGTGTTCGCCTTCCAGCCGATCGTGGACGCGGCGACCAAAGAGCCCGCCTACTACGAGTGTCTCCTGCGCATGCTCGACGTCGACGGCACCGTGGTTCCGGCGGGACAGTTCATGCCGGTGGTCGAGCAGCTCGGCCTGATCCGGCAGGTCGACCATTATGCGCTCGACATGGCGATCAACGAACTCGCCGCGAATCCCGATGTCTCACTCGCCGTCAACGTCTCGGGGCTCACGGCCTCGGACCGCTCCTGGGTGCGCCTGCTCGCCGCGCGGCTGCGTGCGGGGCCCGACATCGCCGAGCGCCTGACCGTCGAGATCACCGAGACGGTCGCGTTGCGCGACTTCGACGAGAGCGCGCATTTCGTCGAGGCCGTGCGCGAGCTGGGCTGCAAGGTAGCGCTCGACGATTTCGGCGCCGGCTACACCAGCTTCCGGCACCTCAAGGCGCTCGACGTCGACATCGTCAAGATCGACGGTTCGTTCGTGCGCGATGTGGCGGTCAACATCGACAACCAGCTCTTCATCAAAACGCTGCTCGGCCTCGCCCGGGGCCTGAAGCTGTACACCGTGGCCGAGTGCGTGGAGACCGCCGAGGAAGCCGAGATCCTGTCGCACCACGGCGTGGACTACCTGCAGGGCTGGTATTTCGGCAGGCCGACGACCGAGCGACCGTGGGCCAATGCGCGCGACGCGCGCCAAGTGCCCCCGGTGCGGCTGGTGGCGGGGACGTCGCTGGCAAAGTAAAGGGAGTCTCGCCCAAATCGACGCCGGTCGGGTGCCGTGGTGCCGCGAGGACCTACTTTTTGATTTCCGAAATCGCGTCGAGCTGGGCCTTGAGCTCGTCGACCTGGCGTTTGAGCTGCTCGAGCCGCTCCTCTTCATCCTGGGGGCGACGATCGTGTTCGCTGCTCGGCTCCTCCGTGCCGAGCGGGGCGAACATCTTCATGGCCTGCTCCATCATCGCCAGGTTCTGCTTGCCCATGTCCTCGATCGACTTCGGGAACAGGCCGTCGAAGGTGTTCTGCAGGTACTCCCGCATCTCCGCCTGGTTCTTGGCGAAGGCGGCCATCGACTGATCGAGGTACCGCGGCACCAGCGACTGCAGGCTGTCACCGTATAGCGAGATCAGGTTGCGCAGGAAGCCGATCGGCAGAAGGTTGGCGCCCTTGGCCTCCTCCTCGACGATGATCTGGGTCAGCACCGAGCGCGTGATGTCCTCGCCGGTCTTGGCATCGTAGACCACGAAATCCTGGTCATCCTTCACCATATGGCACAAATCGTCCAGGGTGACGTAGCTGCTGGTGGCCGTGTTGTAGAGTCGGCGATTGGCGTATTTCTTGATCGTGATCGACCCGTCGACGGAGCCGGACTTGCGTGCCATTTGGGAATGCTCCTGCTCTAGGAAGCGAAATCGGCGCGTAGTGCAACCGATTATGTTGCAGCGCGCAAGGGACTTTTTGCGCAGCATTTTTGCGCCGCACAAATGGCGGCGCGTTGTGGCATGGGTCCGGGGTGTCGCCTATAGTCGGCGCCATGTCGAATCCTCCCGACCTCGAGACGCTGGCGCGGCAGTACCTCGAGCTGTGGCAGAGCCAGCTCACGGCGATGGCCGCGGACCCGGACACGGCGGAGGCGATGGGCCGTATGATGTCGGCCATGGCACAGGCCAATCCGGCCGCGATGGGTCCGATGGGGCCGGCGGCCACAAATCCGGCCGACATGGCCCAGGCGATGTGGCGCGGCATGGCGGGCCAGGCGGGGTCGCCGGGGGGAGAACATGACGCCAAGGCCGAACAGGCCGGGACCAGGGAGGCGGCTGGGCCCACGGCCGCTGCCGCTGCACCTGACGATGGCGGCGATGCCCTGGCTCGCCTCGAGCGCCGCGTTGCCGAGCTTGAGAAACGGCTCGATCGCCTGGAACGACAGCGCGCTGCGCCAAAGGGGAGATCGTCTCAGCGAAACCGCTGAGATCTACACCGACGCCGAACTGCGCGCTGCCATCGACCGCGCGGCGTGCGAGCGGCTGGGCGCGTTCGTCGACGGCATCCTGCGTTACCGCCGCCATCCCTACGTGCGGGATGTGCCCGTTGCCCCGGTGATCTGGTCCGAAGGCGCGATGCACGTATACGGCTTTGGCCCGGCCGACGGACCGCCTGCTGTCGTCGTGCCGTCGATGATCAACCGTGGCTACGTCCTCGACATCGCCGAGGGGCGATCGCTGGTCCGGACGCTGGCAGCTCGCGGATATAGGGTGGCGCTGGTCGAGTGGGGCCGGCCGGGGCCGGCCGAGACCGGTATGACCCTGGCAGCAGCGGTAGCGCGGGTGGGCCGGGCGATCGACGCGGTCGCCGCCGGAAGGCGCGCCGTGCTGGTCGGCTACTGCATGGGCGGGCTACTCGCGCTCGCCGCCGCCCTGCCGCGGCGCGAGCGCCTCCGCGGCGCGGCCTTCCTGGCGACGCCGTGGGATTTTCATGCCGACGGCAGGGCCAAGGCCCAGGCGACCGCGGTGTGGATGGGGCTGGTGGCGGAACAGGCGACGGCGTTGGGCGAGGTGCCGGTCGACCTGCTGCAGGTTCTGTTCACCGCCGCAGACCCTTTCCTGGCCCTCAAGAAGTTCACTTCCTTCGCACGCATGGAACCCGACAGCCGGGAAGCGCGCGGCTTCGTCGCGCTCGAGGACTGGATCAACGACGGGGTGCCGCTGCCCACCGCGATCGCGCGAGAATGCGCCCGGGCCTGGTACGGTGAGAACCGTCCGGTACGGGGCGAATGGGCGGTCGACGGCGTCGCGGTGCGCGCGGAAACACTCGATGTCCCGACCCTCGTCTTCGTGCCCGAGCGCGACCGCATCGTGCCTCCGGGTTCGGCGCGCGCGCTCGGCGCGGCGATGCCCGCGGCGCGCACGGTGACGGTTCCGGCCGGACATATCGGCATGGTGGTGGGCCACCGGGCGCAGACGTACCTGCATCAGCCTCTCGCCGACTGGATGGGCGGCTTGCGCTGAACCTTCCCTCCATTGCCGAGGCCTTGGCGTGAGCTTATAGTCAGCCTTCTCATATTGCGCTGCAACATCGGCGGCGCAGCATAAGCCATGGAGACCGCAATGACGGACATCGTGATCGCATCGGGCGCGCGCACGCCGATCGGCACCTTCAACGGCGCCTTCGCCTCCCTTCCCGCCTCGGCGCTCGGCGAGGTGGCGATCCGCGCTGCGATGGAGCGCGCCAAACTGGAGCCCGGCGAGGTCGACGAGGTCGTGCTGGGCCAGGTCCTGACCGCCGCCGCCGGCATGAACCCGGCGCGCCAGGCGGCAATGGGCGCCGGTATCCCCGAGGAGCGCACGGCCGTCCAGATCAACCAGGTCTGCGGCTCCGGCCTCCGTGCCGTGGCGATGGGCAGCCAGGCGATCCGCGCCGGTGACAGCAAGGTGGTGGTGGCTGGCGGCCAGGAGAGCATGACCCAGGCGCCGCACGCCCAACAGCTCCGTGCCGGTCACAAGATGGGCCCGGTCGAGCTGGTCGACACCATGATCAAGGACGGACTTTGGGACGTCTTCAACGGCTACCACATGGGCGTCACCGCCGAGAACGTGGCCCAGAAGTGGCAGATCACGCGTGAGGCGCAGGACGAGTTCGCGGTCGCGTCGCAGCAGCGCGCCGAGGCGGCGCAGCAGGCGGGCCGGTTCAAGGACGAGATCGTCCCGGTCACCGTGAGCTCGCGCAAGGGGGACGTGGCGGTCGAGGACGACGAGCATCCGCACCACGGCGCGACCGTCGAGGGCTTGCAGAAGCTCAGGCCCGCCTTCCAGAAGGACGGCACGGTTACCGCCGGGAACGCCTCGGGCATCAACGACGGCGCCGCCGCGGTGGTGCTGATGACCGCGCAGGACACAGAAAAGCGCGGCATCGCGCCGCTCGGACGGATCGTGAGTTGGGCGACAACCGGGGTCGACCCGGCGCTGATGGGTTCCGGCCCGATCCCGGCCAGCCGCATGGCGCTCGAGAAGGCGGGCTGGAAGCCGGACGAGGTCGATCTGGTCGAGTCGAACGAGGCCTTCGCGGCGCAGTCATGCGCCGTGCTCAAGGATATGGGCTGGGACCCCGAGATCGTGAACGTCAACGGCGGTGCCATCGCGTTGGGCCACCCGATCGGCGCCTCAGGCTGCCGCGTGCTGGTCACGCTTCTGCACGAGATGGTACGGCGCGACGCCAAAAAGGGCCTCGCCACGCTGTGCATCGGCGGCGGCATGGGCATTGCGATGTGCGTCGCGCGCGAATAGGAGAGATCGTCTCCGACGCACGGGCCGGTCCGCATCGGACGGAGCCTCCCTCTGCGTCGAAATGCGGCAACAGTCGGGTGTCCCCGGCGCGTTGTAACCTCGGCGGCCTGCCCTCAGGTCCGAGATGGATGCCGTTCGATCCCCAGCGGGCGGCTTGTTTCTGGACCATCGGTGCGCGATTGTTGACATCCTCCAGGCGGAGGCGGCAACGGCGCATCAGGGAGGCTCGCATGGCAAGAGTTGCATTGGTAACCGGGGGGACCCGCGGCATCGGCGAGGCGATCTGCGTGGCGCTCCGCGATGCCGGCTACAAGGTGGCCGCCAACTACGGCGGCAACGACGAAGCCGCCAAGGCTTTCAACGAGCGCACCGGTATTCCGGTCTATAAGTTCGACGTCGGCGACTACGCCGCCGTCGAGGCCGGCGTGAAGCAGATCGAACAGGATCTCGGACTGGTCGAGGTGCTGGTCAACAACGCCGGCATCACCCGCGACGGCACGCTGCACAGGATGAGCCCGGCCAACTGGGAAGCGGTGATTCGCACCAATTTGACCAGCTGCTACAACATGTGCCGCTGCGTGATCGAGGGCATGCGCAAGAACAAGTTCGGGCGCATCGTCAATATCGGCTCGATCAACGGCCAGGGCGGTCAGTACGGCCAGGTCAATTACGCGGCCGCCAAGTCGGGCATCCACGGCTTCACCAAGGCGCTGGCGCAGGAGGGCGCTGCCCAAGGCATCACCGTGAACGCCGTCGCCCCGGGCTATGTCGACACCGACATGGTGCGCGCGGTGCCGCAGAACGTGCTCGACAAGATCGTCGCCGGGATCCCCATGGGCCGGCTCGGCAAGGCCGAGGACATCGCGCGCGGCGTGGTGTTCCTGGTCGCCGACGACGCCGACTTCATCACCGGCTCGACGCTCAGCATCAACGGCGGCCAGCACATGTACTGAGGGCGTGCCGCCGCTCGCGGGCTGCGGCCCTCGCCTTGCGCCGGCGGGCAGGCGCCGCTAAGCAGGCGCCGCCATGACCGCGATTCCCGCAGCCGCCGACCCCGTCCGTACCGTCCGCGCCACCCTGATCGGGGGCACGGCGGTGCTGATGTGGGCGCTCCTCGCGCTGTTCACCACCTGGACCGGCACGGTGCCGCCGTTCCAGCTCGCCGCGCTGTCCTTCGGCGTCGCCTTCGCGCTGACCTGCTGCGTCTGGGTCTGGCGCGGCCGGAGCCCGGTGCGCTATCTGCGGCTTCCGGTGTCGGTGTGGGTCCTCGGAGTAGGCGGTCTGTTCGGCTACCACGCCTTCTACTTCACCGCGCTGCGCAACGCGCCACCGGTTGAGGCCGGGCTGATCGCCTATCTGTGGCCGCTCCTGATCGTCGTATTCTCGGCGCTGCTCCCGGGCGAGCGGTTGCGCTGGTACCATCTGGCCGGTGCGGCGATGGGGCTCGGCGGGACCTATGTGCTGGTGACGGTCGGCGGGACGCCGGCGCTCGAGACCGAGTACTGGATCGGCTACGCCGCGGCGATCGCCTGCGCGCTGACCTGGTCGAGCTACTCGGTGCTCTCCAGAAGGGCCGGCCACGTGCCGACCGACGCGGTGGGCGGGTTCGTCGGCGTCACCGCGCTGCTGGCGTTGGCCGCGCACCTGCTGACCGAGACCACGGTGTGGCCGGAGGGCTGGCAGTGGCTGGCCGTGTTGGGGCTCGGCCTCGGTCCCGTGGGCGCGTCCTTCTTCACCTGGGATCACGGCGTCAAGCACGGCGATATCAAGGCGCTCGGCGCCTTCGCCTACATGGCGCCGCTGCTCTCCACCGTCCTGCTGATCGTTTTCGGCCAGGGCGCGCTGACAGTCGCCGTCGCCGTGGCGAGCCTGCTGATCACGGGCGGTGCCGTGTTGGCGGCAAGGGACACGTTCGGGCCGCGCCGCTAAAGCGGTCCTCGACCGGACCGCGCCGGCGAGTGGAGCCCGACCGCTATGTCGCGCCGCCGGGCGCCAGCCGCGCCACCGGAGCTTCCTTGATCGGCCAGTGGATCAGCGCGGCGACGATGCCCAACGCGACGCCGCCCCACCACACCGGGTCGTAGGTGCCCCACAAATCGTAGGACAGGCCGCCCAGCCAGACGCCCAGGAAACTGCCCACCTGATGCGAGAAGAAGACGATGCCGAACAGCGTCGCCATGTAGCGGATACCGAACATCTGGACCACGAGCCCCGAGGTCAGCGGCACCGTCGACAGCCACAGCAGGCCCATCACGCTCGCGAAGACCAGCGTGCCGATCTCGCTCACCGGGGCGAGCAGGAAGATCGTCACCACCGCCGAGCGGCTGAGATAGAGCCCGGCCAGCAGGTACTTCTTTGAGTGGCGGCCGCCGAGGACTCCGGCGGAGTAGCTGCCGAAGATGTTGAACAGCCCGATCAACGCCAGGCCCATCGCGCCCACCGTGCCCGGCAGGCCGATGTCGATGACATAGGCCGGGAAGTGCATGGTGATGAAGGCGACCTGGAAGCCGCACACGAAGAAGCCCGAGACCAGATACCAGTAGCTCTTGTGCCCGCGCGCCTCGCGCAGGGCCTCGCCGAGCGACTGCTCGGCCTGCGCGGCGACGACGTCGGCGCCGCCTCGGCCGCGCAGAAGCGCAGACAGCGGGATGCCGAGCGCCACCGCGCCGCCCAGCAGCACGCAGGTGGTCTGCCAGCCATAGGCCTCCAGGAACGCCTGACCGATCGGCAGCATCACGAACATGCCGAGCGAACCGGCGGCGGTACCCATGCCCAGCGCCCAGGACCGCTTGTCCTCCGGAAAGGCCCGGCCGATGGCGGCGAGGATGACCGAGAAGGATGCCGCCGCCATGCCGACGCCGACCAAGACCCCCGCGGTCAGGTGCATCGCCGCCGGCGTCGAGGCGGTAACCATCAGCGCCATGCCAAGCGCGAACAGCAGCGAGCCTCCGGCCAGCACCTTGGCCGAGCCGTAGCGGTCGGCGATGGCGCCGGCGAAGGGCATCGCCGCGCCCCAAATAAGGTTCTGCAACGCGAAGGACAGCGCGAAGATCTCGCGGTCCCAGCCGTGGAAGGCGGTTATCGGCGCGTTGAGGATGCCGAAATCGGCACGAATGCCGAAGGTCAGAAGCGCGATGAAGCAGCCGGCGAACAGCACCACATACGGGCGCTTGTGGAGCGGCACGGCAGCGGTCGGCATGACGATCTCCCCCTCACGGTCGGTCGTGCGGGGAAGTTACGGCGCGCGCGGCAACGGTCAACGGTGCCTCCCGCATACAGGGCATGCAACGCCGCCTTGGTTCCGCCGCGCGGCTGTCCTATGTTGAAAATCGAGCCGGTGGCCCGTTACGGAAGGGGTAGCAGCGAGCATGGACTTTCCGAGCTACACGGACCGGGAGCGTTTGGTCGACGCAATCGTCCATGTCGTCGGTATCGTTTTCGCCATCGCCGGTATTTCGGTGCTGCTTGCCTTCGCGGCGATCAACCACGATACCCTGGGCGTCATGAGCTTGACGATCTACGCCGTCGGCTTGGCGGCGATGATCGGCTGCTCGGCCGCCTACAACCTGGTCCGGCACCAGGGCGCCAAGGAAGTGCTCCGCCGGCTGGACCACTCGGCGATCTTCATCATGATCGCGGGCAGCTACACGCCTTTCGCACTGGTCAAGATCGGCGGCGCGTGGGGCTACACGTTGTTCGGCATCGTTTGGGGTGTTGCGCTGGTCGGCGTGGCGATCAAGCTGATGTATCCGCGCCGGTTCGAGCGCGCGTCGATCGCGCTCTACCTGGCCCAGGGCTGGACCATCGTGATGGCGGTGGTGCCACTGGTTTCGGCCGTCTCGGTGCCGGTTCTGGTGCTCCTGGCGGCCGGCGGGCTGCTCTACACGGCGGGGGTCCTGTTCCACGTCTGGGAGGGGCTGAGCTACCACAACGCCATCTGGCATTTGTTCGTGCTCGCCGCAGCCGGCTGCCACTATGCCGCAGTGCTGTCGGGCGTGGCGATCGCCTGACGGGGCTCTTTCGCAATCGTGCGACACGTCGTGTCGCCCGCTGTAGCGGGACGGGATAGCGCGGACGCGCCGTCCTTCCGTCAGAGACAGAAGCCCGCACAAAGAAACAGGGCCGCCCCCTGAGGGACGGCCCCGCGTTCTTCAGCCTTCGACCGGCGGTCAGGCGGCCACGATGTTCACGGCCTTGGGGCCGCGCCCGTCGGGCTTGACGTCGAACTCGACCTTCTGGCCCTCGGCGAGGCCCTCCATGCCGGAGTCCTGGATCGCGGTGATGTGCACGAAGACATCCTTCGAGCCGTCGTCCGGCGAGATGAAGCCGAAGCCGCGGGTGGTGTTGAAGAACTTCACGGTACCTGTAGTCATTCTCTCACAGTCCTTTTGGAAGATGCCCGAGACGCGACAGGCGCATCGGGGTGACGCGATCTACGCAATCAATTCAGGAAAGGCACTTGGCGCAGGACGCGTATGCGACTTCCAGATCGGCTGCGAGGCCGTCACGAGCCCTGATATGAGGCGCGCGCGAGACGAATGCAAGAGAATTCGACCCTATCTATTCGGGGGAAGTGTCGCGCATGGCGGGGCGGGCCGACCACGTTTTGTACCAGCGCGCGAGCGTCGGATGCGCGCCGCGCCAGTCGTCTTCGGCGAATCGGAAGTCGAGATAGCCCAGCGCGCAGCCGATGGCGATCGCCCCCATGTCGGGCTCTGCCGGTAGCGAGGCCGCTTCGCCCTCGAGCACGTCGAGCGCGCGGTCGATGCGGCCCTGTTGGCCGGCGATCCAGGCTTCGGAACGCCGGTCCGCCTCCCGGAACAGCTGCTCGTAACGCAACAGCACACCGGCCTCCATCATGCCGTTGGCCAGCGCCTCGCGCCGCCGCGCCGCCCAGCGCGCGGGACCCGCGGCCGGGATCAGCCGGTTGCGACCATGCTCTGTGTCCAGGTACTCGCAGATCACGGTCGAATCGTAGAGCGCGGCGCCGTCCTCGAGCACCAGTGCCGGGATCTTGCCCAGCGGATTGACCGCCGCCAGTTCGGGCGGCGTGTCGATCGGCTTCGGATGGGCCTCGACCAACTCGATGTCCCCGTCGAGACGCAGCTCCGCCGCCGCCACCCGCACCTTGCGCGCGAAGGGCGAAGGTGCGGCGTAGAGCAGCCGCATCATCAGAAGCTGTCCTTGCGGCTGCGCACCTCGGCGAACACGGCGACCGGGTCGGCGCCCTCGAGTCCGACGGAGCGCGCGACGCCGGTATCGTCGGCGCGCAGGAACGGGTTGGTCGCGCGCTCCACCGCCAAGGACCCCGGTACGGTGTACTCGTTGGCCTCGCGCTTGGCCTCGACCTCGGCCAGCCGGTCGCGCAGCGCGGCGTTGTCGGGGTCGACCGTGACCGCGAATTTGGCGTTGGCGAGCGTGTATTCGTGGCCGCAATAGACGCGGGTGTCGTCGGGCAGGCCGCGCAGCTTCTTGAGGCTCGTCCACATCTGCTCGGCCGTGCCCTCGAAGAGCCTGCCGCAACCCATCAGGAACAGCGTGTCGCCTGAGAACAGCGCCTTCGAGTCCTCGAACCAGTAGGCGATGTGGCCGCGCGTGTGGCCGGGCACGAAGAACACCTTGGCCACTTGGTCGCCGATGGCATAGGTGTCGCCCTCGTCGACCTCGACGTCGATCCCGGGGATACGCTCGCGGTCGGGCCTCGGGCCCACGATCGTCGCGCCGGTCGCCGCCTTGATCGCCTCGTTGCCGCCGGTGTGGTCGGGGTGGTGGTGGGTGTTGAGGATGTGGGTGATCTGCCAGCCCCACTCCTTCGCCGCGGCCAGCACCTGCTCGTCGACCGAGGGGTCGACCACCGCCACCGCGCCGCTGTCGGGCTCGCGCAGGAAGTAGACGAAGTTGTCGCTGAGGACCTGGATGTAGCGGATCTCGAATCGTGCCATGGTTTGCTTCCGGTGAGAGTTGGGCGCTTGCGGCGGAGCCTAGCATGTCCGTACTCTCCGTCCATACTGGCGGAGATGGTGCGCGATGGGAGGCGGGCATGCGGCTGGCGGTGGCGATCCTGGCGCTCGGCGCGGCCCTCGCGGCCGGGGCTGCCGCGGCGCAGTCCGACCAGGTGATCCTCGAGACGTTTCGCGCGCGCGCCAAAGTCTGCGGCATCATGGCGGCCAAGGCCGAAGCCTGCGGCATTGCGGTACCGCAGAACGCCTCGCGGCAGGGCATCGTCGACCAGGCGGCCCGGCAGGGCCATTCGGGGGCGGTCCAGGACGGTCTCGCCGCGGCCTGGCGGAGCAGTCACGACGAGGCCGCCCGCACCGGCGGATGCACCACGGAGGACCGCTCGCGCGTGGCGCGGACGCTGCCGATGTGCGCCAACTTGTTCGAATGATCCGGGTGAACGCCAAGGTGCTGGCCGGATGATGTGGGCCGACGTTGTCGACCTTCACGAGTTCTACCGCTCGAACCAGGGCATCATGGTCCAGCGCCTGGTGCGGCAAAGGCTGCGCGCGCTGTGGCCGTCGGTGCGCGGCGAGAAGGTGGTGGGCGTCGGTTACGCCACGCCCTATCTGCCGGCCTTCGCCGCCGAGGCCGAGCGAGCGGTGGCGCTGATGCCCGCGCCCCAGGGCGTGATGCACTGGCCGGCCGACGGGCCCAACGCGGTGGCGCTGGCCGAAGAGACGCAGCTGCCGCTGCCCGACCTGTTCGCCGACCGCATCCTGATGGTCCACATGCTCGAATTCTCGGGCCAGCTGCCGCAGATGCTGCGCGAGCTGTGGCGGGTGCTGGCGGGCGGCGGGCGGCTGATGGTGCTGGTGCCGAACCGGCGCAGCATCTGGGCGCGGATCGAGGGTACGCCCTTCTCACAGGGCCGGCCGTGGAGCATGGGCCAGCTCACGCGGCTGCTGCGCGACAACATGTTCACGCCCGTCCACACCGAACGCGCCCTGTGGATGCCACCCATGCGCTCTCGGGTGGTGGTGCGCACCGGGCCAGCCTGGGAAAAGGTCGGCGCGCGCTGGTTCCCGGCGCTGGGCGGGGTCAACCTCGTCGAGGCGACCAAGCAGATCTACGCCGGCACGCCGCTGCGGGCCGGCGCGCGGGCACGCCCGCGCATCGTGCCGGTCCTAGGAGGGGCGACGGCGGGGAGATCGAGGTAGCCCTGGCTACTCCGCCGCCTCCTCGGCGGCTGCGCGGTCGAGGCCGATCTCGGCGACATCGAAGGGCGTGGTCTGGTAGACCATGTTGATCCAGTTGGCGAACATCAGGTGGCCGTGGCTGCGCCAGGTGTTCGCCGGCACTCGGGACGGGTCGTCGTTCGGGAAGTAGTGCTGCGGAACGCGAACCGCGTCGCTGCGCGCCTGCAGGTCGCGAGCATACTCGTCCGCCAGCGTCATTGTGTCGTATTCCAGGTGGTTGAACATGTAGACTTGGCCCAGCGCCAAGTCGTCGACCATGCACAGGCCGGCTTCGTCCGACTCCGCCAGGATACGCAGTGGCGGAACCTTCTCGACGTCCTCCCGCAGGTTGCAGGTGTAGCGCGAGCACGGCACGTCGAAGCGGTCGGGGAAGCCGCGCAGCAGGTCGGTGTTGGGGGTGA
>CAZMTC010000094.1:0-11958 GCA_964569105.1 uncultured Alphaproteobacteria bacterium
TCCAGAACGCGCGGCCACGCCCGCGCGGGAGCCGAAAAAAGCGCCGCCACCAGCGTTTATAGAACACCAGCGCGGCAACGAGGGACGTGAGCATCGTGATGGCGAAGGCCGAAACGATGTAGATACCCACTTCCGGCAGGAAGAGAGCATAGTGAAAGCTGCGGAAGAAGCGCTGGACATTGAAATAGCTGCGGGCGCCCTGCACCTCGCCCGTGTAGGGGTCGATATAGACCCACATCGAGGATTGCCGCGGGCTGTCCACGATCGCCTGAGCGGCCGAGCGGGGATAGAGAGGCGCGCGCAGGTACGTGACCTCTCCATTGGGGAATGCGGTTTCGGCGGCATCCCGGAGCGCCCCCCAACTCACCCGCTCCACGCCCCGTTCGACGCGCGCCTCAGGCGTGATCAGCCAATCGATCTCGTGCGAGAGCACCGCGAAGGTCCCGCTCCAGCAGATCACGAACAGCATCAGGCCGGTGATGACGCCGGTGAAGCTGTGGATGCGGAACCATGCACGATTTGCCAATCTCGAGCCTCACCCCTTGCCGAGCAACCCGAAGGCTGGGATCAGAACTTCACCCGGTAGGTCAGGCGCGCGGTCGTACCCGGCTGGGCGAAAAAATTGGGTGCGACGTTCGTCGCCTCGCCGAACTGCGAGACATACTGATTGTTCAGGAGGTTCTCGATACCCAGACTGAACTCCCCATAGTCCGTCTGCGCCGATGCGATGAAGTCCACGAGGAAAAGGTCGCTGACCTCCCCCTCGCCGAAGGTCGTGCTGCCGGGAAACCGGTCGCTGCCGGGCGAAAACTCGAACTGGAGCCGTGTGGAGAGCCAGTCGAACGGGCTGTACTCGCCGTAGCCTGTCAAACGGAATGGATGGATGAACTGGCCCTGTAGCCTCCGGGTATCGCCGTCGACCTCACGAAGGCCTTCCTGGAAGGCGGCGGTTCCACCCACGCGCCATTGCTCGTCGAGCGTGACGTTCAATGTGGATTCCACACCCCAGATACGTTCGGGCTGGCGCAGCGGAATCGCCAATAGAAGCGCGCCGCCGGGGTTGATGGTTCGGGAACTCAACTCCGACTCGGTAAAGAACGCGGTGATGCTGCCGTCCCAGCGTTCGCCGAAGTGTCGCGCGCCGATCTCGTACGAGTCGGTTGTCGCCGGTTGGAGCTGAATCTGGTTCACGTTGTTGACGCTCGATGCGGCCCGGCCCGGTTCTGTGATATCCAGACCCTGGGAGAAGCCGGCAAACAGTTCGACCTGGTCGGTCAGGAAGTAGACCGCACCGGCATTGAACAGCGTCTCGTTCACGTTGATCGTTCCGCCGGTGAAGAACGAACCGTCCGACTTGAGCACATTGTCGAAGTTCACGTTGAACCGGTCGTGCCGGACGCCACCGGTGAGCAGAACATCGCCGAGCGGGATATCGATCTGAGCGAAGGCCGCGAAGTTGTTCTGCGTGATGTCCGGCCGCGAGCCGACATCGGTGCCGGCGATCTGCGAATCGATCAGCTCGGAGTTGAAGTTGCGGACGATGTCGCCGCCCCAGACGATCGAAGCCCCGTTGGGCAGCGGCGTTTCGATGTTCAGGCGCCCGCCGACTCTCTGGTCGATCCGCGTCCCCTCTCCGCGATCCAGGACGCAGCAAGCCCCGAACGCCGTGAAGTCCACGAAGTTGTCGATCTCCTGCCGCTGGAAGAAACCCTGCACATTCACCGCGCTTCCCAGGACATCGCCGTCGTCGAAGTTGAGGCTGGCGTTCCACGCCTGAAGCGGATCGAGAAACGGATTGAAAAACGGGTCGTTGTTGGGAACCGCCTCCGCTTTCTTTTCTCCGACGATGGCGTTCGCCACCGCGGTGCGGTCGTCGTCTTCCGGCACGCGGCGATAATTCACGTCCAATCGCAACGAGCGCTCGGTGTCCAGCTGCCAGCCGAGAGAGCTCCCAAGACCGAATTCTGCGCTGTTGAACTCCGTGGAGCCGTCGGGGATGCGGTCGCCCTCGGCATCGAACCCCGTGCCGATATCGCGCGCGGATGCGCTGAACAGGTAATCGAGATCGCCTTGCCGGCCCTCGACGCTGGCAAAGACTTCCTTCGTAAAGTTCTCGCCCTCCACTACGTGAGGCTGGAAAACAGTTCCGACCTCGAGGGTGTAGAGCGGGACGGGCGAGTCGGGGCGCTTGGTGATCAGGTTGATGGTGCCGCCCGAACCACCGAAACCCAGGGTGGCGTTGGCGGTACGGGCAACCTCGATCCGCTCGATCAGTCGCGGGTCAATACTGATGATACCCGAACCCGAGGACCGCAGCTGTACCGTCTGCGGCACGCCGTTCTGCAGGATCAGCGCGGTGCGACCGCGTAGCGCATTAAAGCCTTCAAACCTGTTTCCACTCCCACCTCGAAAACCGGGCACGGCCTGCTGCAGGATGCGCTGAATGTCCCGCGTCACCTGACGCTGCTCGTCGAGTTCCTCGGAATCGATAATGGTCACCGAGCCGGGGATTGTGGAAACCGAGCGTGCGGTGCGCGTCGCCGTGACCTGGACCGGGCCCAGCTGTTGCGGCCCGTCGCCCTCCTGCGCGCCCGCCTTCGCGAGCGTGACCGCGTCGGCGCCGGTGAAGCGGTAGATCACGCCCGTCCCGGCCAGGAGGCGTCGCAATGCCTCTTCCGCCGTGTATGTGCCGACGACGGGGTTCGAGGTCATCTCGAACACCTGTTCTTCAGTGTAGAGCACCTGCAGGCCGGTCACGGCGGAGAGATCGCTGATCGCCTGCGGCAGCGGCTTGGCCGGAATGTCGAAGCTGTACTGGCCCTGGGCCTCGGCGAGCTGCACCGAAGGCGCGACCGAAGACACCGGAGCGACGGCCGGACCTTGCGGCGCCCCTCCGTTGTCCTGCGCCCGCACCGACGCGGCCGACGCCAGGACCAAGGCCATGGCCGTCAGTGTCGCGCCGCACACCACCGCCGGACGTCCGCGCGCGCCCGCATTCCGCATGTTCCCGATCCGCATGCCGGTACCCCCTCTTGTGCCAAATCCCCGACGCGCGGACACGCCCGCGCACATTGTGATGATGCGACGCATTCGCATCTGTGCATATGACGGGTGAGGGGACGGCGATCCCCCACGTGGGAGCGCGATTTTTTTTCGGCTGTGCGAGCGAGATGACGGCGCGGCGGCCCGAAGCCCCGATCAGTGGAGCAGGATCAGGCGATCCGTCAGGCGCGTGGTCCGGGCGTCGAGCGTGCCCTCGATGGTGTCGAGCGCGGCGAGGGGGCGGCTCGCGTCGAACACGCCGGTGACGTTCAGGTCGCGCAGGCCGCCGTCGACGATGACGATCCGGCCCGTGTGATACCGGTTCAGCTCGTCGACGACCTGCCCCAGCGGCGTCCGGTAGAACACGATCTGCCCCCGTCGCCACGCGGTGACCGCGCCGGCATCGACGGGCCGCACCGACCCGACAGAGCCCCCGTCGATTGCGGCCTCCTCTCCTCCGCCGAGGCGCGTCCCGCCTGCATCCGGCCCGCCGATCGAGGCGGCGACGTCGACCTCGCCTTGGAGGACGCTGACGACGGCGCGGTCGCCGTCAAGCCGAACGTTGAACTCGGTTCCGACGACGCGGATGGTGGCGCCCTCCGTCTCGACCCGGAAGGGAAGCCTTTCGTCGTGGGCCACGGCGAAGTGCGCCTCGCCCCGAAACATCGTCACCGTGCGGCGATCGGTATCGACGGAGACGGCGATGGCGGTGTCGGTGTTGAGCGTCACGGTGCTGCCGTCGGGCAGCGCCGCCGTCGCCTGTTCGCCCACCGCGGTCACGCGATCGCTGCGCAGATCGTCGAGCCCGCCGTGGAGCCACCAGTCGCCGCCCGTCGCGATCAGCGCCGCGCAAGCGGCCATCGCCCCCCATCGCAACAGCGGCCTGCGCGACGCGCGCGCGGCCACAGGCGGGCCACCCGCCGCGGTTTGCATCGGCCGCGTATCGCTCTCCTCGACCAACTCGCGCACCGGAGCGTCCAGGGCGCCCCAGAGGCGCTCGACCTCAACGTATGCGGCCCGGTGCCGCGGGTCCCGGTCGAGCCACTGTCGGAAGGCTTCGCGCTCGCCTGGCCCGGCGTCCGGCTCGCGCAGACGCGCCTGCCAGATCGCGGCCTCCTCGATCAACGTGTCGGGAACGGTGGATGACGGTGGTGGCGGCAAAGGCTACCGACCTTCTCGACGATGGTCTTCGGGCGCTTTGATACTATGACGACGGCGGCAAGGTGAATCCCCCCGGGTCAGATTTCCCGTCCGGCTTCGCGCAGCCGGCGGCGGCAATGGACCATCGCCTTGGCGACGTGCTTCTCGACGGTGCGCGGAGACAGGCCCAGCGTCGCAGCCACTTCCTTCATGGAGAGGCCGTGGCCCTTGTACAGCACGAAGGCCTTGCGGTGGACCGCGGGCAGCTCCCGCAACGCCGCCAGGAGTATCCCCATTTCCTCCCGCGCCTGAACGATCGCGTCCGCCAGCGGCTCTCGGCTGGGCACGTCCTCGGACGGCGGACCGTGCACCGTGTGCCGGCCGTGGGCATCGTCCTGCCGCAGCCGGTCGGTGGCGAGATTGCCGGCAACCCGGTAGAGATAGGCGCGTGGATTGTCGACGGTCAGGTTCGGGTCGACCGCGGCCGCCTTGAGCCACGTTTCCTGGACGATGTCGGCCGTAAGAGCAGGACAACGGACCCTTCGACGCACGAAGGCCGTCAGCTCCTCGTAATAAGTCTCGACCGCCGCGAGAAGCGGATTGGCGCCTCTTCCGCCCATGCCTGCCACGCAAGACCCCATTGGCACAAGCCGGCCGTGAACGAAACGCGCCCGGCACCGGCGAGATGGCAGAGAGTAACGGAGACGCGAACAGTTCTCAATTGCACATTGTCTCAATTGCACATTGTATGCCGGCCGCGGCCGTCGAACCGCGGCCCCGGCGGAGACGTTTCGCGCGGGCCACCCCGCGTCGAGGACAGGAGTTTCGACCTGAAGCCTCGGACCCGTTGGTGCGTGTGGCGGGTCACAGAGGCAATCACGAGAAGGTCGGAGGCTTCACATACGTTCGCATGCGATCAGTCTGTGGCGTCGCGCGCGGCATCGGCGGCGAGCTTGAGCATGGTCGAGACGGTCACCGAGGTGAGGGTGGCCACCGCGATGTCGTCGATCTCGCCGAGCAGCCGGTCGAGCGCCTCGCCGATCGGCGTCTCGGCGCCGGGCTCGCGCGGCTGGGCGCCGCCGAGATCCTCGAACAGCGCGACGATGTCGTAAAGCGTGGTGCGCTTGGGATTCGCGGTGAAGCGGTAGCCGCCGCCCACCCCGCGCGTGGCCTCGACCAGCCCCTCGCGGGCAAGCACGGGCAGCACCTTGGTCAGATGGTGGGCGGAGACGCCATACTTCTCCGCGATCTCGCCCGACGACAGCGGGCGGCCGGGATTGGCGGCCAGCTCGAGCACCGCGTAGATGGCCAGCCTCGTGGCGCGCTGGAGCCGCATTCCGCGCCCCTCTCCCTTGCATCGCCGGACGGCGGCGGAACTCAGCCGTCCATGTGCATTTCCATTTCGAGGTACGGGCCCGCGCGCATGCCCTGGGACCGGAAGAACGACATGATCAGATGGTCGTCGCGCGAAATCATCGTGCGCACCGTGGATACCCCGGCGGCCTTGAAGTGATCAAGCAGCGCCGACCACAGCGCGCTGCCCACGCCGACCAGCCGTGCCGGAATGTCGACCGAGACGGCGAAGACCCAGCCGCAGGGCTCGGAGCCGAACTCCCACGCGCGAATCTCGCCGATGACGAATCCGAGCACGTCCTCCTCGTCGCCCTCGCGCGGGACGGCAACCAGGAAGAAGCGCTCGTCGGTGCGGCGCGTGGCATAGCGCTCGTAGACGTCGCGCCAGTAGCCCGGCTTCTCGACGCGCGAGACGCGCGCGTCGATTCGCACCACCCCGGGCAGGTCGTCCTCGCGCACGCGGCGGATGGTCAACTCCTCGGGCGTGATCAGCGGCTGTCGCGCGTCGTCCGCCACCGGCTCCTCCTCGATCGTCGGCGCACCACCACGTCGTCGGCGCACCATAGCAAACCCTGTCCTGAAGGTATGCGGCCATGGCCTCGAACGGCGGCGCAGAATCATCGCTTGCATCTTATAGTGTAAAATAGTACTTTAATACATCTTTGAATGCAAACCAGCCCGCCACGGAGTTGCGAGATGGGTTCCCCAGTCGAGATGACGAAGAAAGCCGACGGTCGCGCCGACACCGGCGCCGCCCCATCCCAGGCCGTCGTGGCCGGAGCGCAGCGTGCGGCAAAGGTCCGGTACCCGGCGCTGCGCGTGGGCGAGGTGGCGCGGCACGAGGTGCGCGTCACCGAGGCACGCACCGCCGACTACGTCAACGGCGGGCAGTACGTCGTGCCGGTGGGCGCGATGGTCGACGTCGACGCGCTCGAGGAGGAAATCGCCACCTCGCGCAGCTACTGCCCGGCGGCGCTGGCCGCCGACGCGGACCACGCCGCCCAAGCGGCGCTGGCGCCGCATCTGGCCTGGAACGAGATTTCGGTCCCGGTGGAAACCGCGTTGCGGCTCGACGCCCCCGCCCCCATCGACAGCCGCCTGACGCTGGAGCTGCGGGTGTCCACGGCCGCCGCAGGCGAGGTCGCCTTCGACTTCACGGTCACGGATGCCGCCGGCCACACGGTGGGCACGGGACATCACGTGCGACGGGTGTGCGAGGCGCGCGCCATGCAGCGCGCGCTGGCCGCCGCGCGCGACGCCGGCCGCCGAGAGCAGTGAACACACCGAGGGAGGAAAGGCGATGCACTACGAACGCGCGGTTTCACGCACCATGCACGACGAGCACGAGGCCGTGCGCATGGCGCTGGGCAAGCTGGAGGCCGTCGTGCTGCGCCCCCACCGCACCGACGTGCCGGACCGGCCCGACGCGCTGATCGCGCGCACGCTGACCGAGATCAAGGCGCTGCTGCGCAACGAGGTGGCAGCGCATTTCCGCTTCGAGGAAGAGGAGCTGTTTCCACGCCTCGAGGCCGACGGCGAGGGCGGGCTGGTCGAGCTGCTGACCCACGAGCACGGCGAGATCACGCCGCTGGTCGACCGGCTGACGGCGCTGGCCGACAAGGCGCCCGACGGCGCCTTCGCCCAGGCCGACTGGACCGCCTTCAAGGCCGTGGGCCAGGACGTGACCGTCCGGCTGATGGACCATATCGAAAAGGAAGAAGCCGGGCTGGTACCGCTGCTCGACGACCTGATCGACGAGGAGACGGACAACGCACTGATCGAGAGCTATCAGGGCACACCGGTGGGCTGAGGAGCGACGGACCATGACCAAACCGAGGCCGAAGGCCGGCGGTACCGACCCCGCCGAGGCGGATCGCCGACCGACCGAACGGGCAACGATCCGGCCGCTGCGCGCCACAGATCTCGACGCAGTGGTGGCACTCGACCGGCGCCAGATCGGCCGATCGCGCCGGGGCGTCTACGCCAAGCGGATGGAGGCGATCGCGCGCCGGCCAGAGGACTTCGTGGCGCTGGCCGCCGAGGACGGGCGCGGGCTGGCCGGCTTTGCCGTGGCGCGCATCCTGACGGGCGAGTTCGGCGCGGCGGCGAGTTCGGTGGCGCTCGACATGATCGGCGTCGACCCGGCCTATCGCGGGCGCGGGCTGGGCGGCGCGCTGCTCGCCGCGGTCGAGGACGAGGCACGCGCGCGGGGCGCGCGGACCATGACCACCGAGGCCGCCTGGATCGACGGGACACTGCTGGGCTTCTTCGCCGCCGCCGGCTTCGCGGTCGCGCCGCGCCTGGTGGTCGAGCGACCGGTCGCCGAAAAGGAGGATCAGCGATGACCCAGTATCCCGAGCCCGGCGACGCGCGGGAACTCGACTTCTCCGACCCCGGCGGCGACGACTTCGAGGCGCTGGCGCGCGACCGCATGCCCGTGCGCTCGCTGACCGCCGGCGACCTGGACGCCATCGCCGCGATCGACCGGCACCTGACCGGGCGCAACCGCCGCGCCTATCTGGGCGCACGGCTGGACGAGGCGTTGTTGGCGTCCGGCGTGCGCGCATCGCTCGCCGCCGAGCCCGGCGGCGCGGTCGCCGGCTTCCTCATGGCGCGTGTCGACTTCGGCGAGTTCGGCCGGACCGAACCCGAGGCGGTGATCGACACCATCGGCGTCGACCCGGCCTATGCCGGCCAGGGCGTCGGCGCGGGACTGCTGTCGCAGCTCCTGGTCAACCTGGCGGGGCTGCGCGTCGAGCGCGTGCGCACCGAGATTCCGTGGTCGGAGGATCTGGGCCTGGCCGGTTTCCTGGCCCACTACGGTTTCATGCCGGCGCAGCGCATCGCCCTGCGCAAGTCACTCGAATAGGGGGAACGCGGTCATGGACAGCGACGATCTCGACGCCCTCGCCGCCCCGTTGCTAGACGATCTGGCCGCCGTGCTCGCGGCCTACGGCGTCGATACCCATGACTCGCGGGCGCTGGTCGCCGCGCTCGGTGCGCTCGCCGGCGTCGTCGTCGCACGCGCCGAGACGCTGGAGTTGGACCGCCGGGGCGACATCCATTCGGCATTGGCCCGCGGCTTCGCCGCCGGCCGCGCCGCGGCGCCGGCATGCCTGCCCGGGTGCGCGTGCGAGGAGGCAGCCTAGAGCTCGTCGGGCAGGTCTGCGGTTTCCGGGTCTCAGGCGCGGTGGCCTGCGGTCGCCGCCACTTCTTCGGGCGAGGGTTCGTCGCGCCCTACTCCGCCGCAGCAGGCGTCGCGTCCGAGCCCGCCTGTTCCTCGTCGATATCCTCGCGGGTGCGTTCGAGCAGGGCGAGAGCGTCGACCAGATCCTGGCTCGCAGCCACGATCTTGTCCTCGAGCGTGCCGATCTCGCTGCGCCGGCTGGCGAGCTCCTGCTCGAGGCCGGAGAGGGTTTCGCGCTGCGCGGCGAGTTGCGCGCGAACCTCGGATAGCTCGGACTGCATGTCGGACGCCGTCCGGCGCTTGTCGGCGACCTCGGCCTCGAGCTGATCGAGCGTGTGGCGTTCGGACGCGATCGCGTCGCGCACCTGCTCTCGCTCACGCTTCGCCGCCGCGATCTGGTCGCGCAGCGCCTCGAGGTCCTCCCGCGCGGCGTCGATCGTCGTCTGGAGCGCCTGCCGGTCGGCCACGCCCTCGCCTAGATCCGCGACGCGCCGTTCGAGCGATGCGCGCGCGGTTTCGCTTTCGGCGAGGCTGGTCCGGAGCGACGCGACCTCGTCCTGTAGCTCGGCATTGCGCGCGCGCAGGCTCTCGATCTGCTCCTCGAGCTGCTGGCGCTCGGCCGCCCAACGCTCCTCGGCCGCCTGCCGGTCCGAGTAAAGATAGGCGCAGCCACCGAGCGCCACGGCGGCGATCAGGGCGAGAACGGCCACGACCGCGCGCAGCCGCCTGGTGATTGTCTCATAGGCCGAGGTCGCCATCGCTTCGCCTCCCCTGCTTTGGTCGTCTTTATGCGTCAGTATAGCCCGAATCGAAGCGCGAGGGCGATTCCGCAAGTGGGCGGGGTCGAGACGCAGGTATGCGGCTTCGGTTGGACCGCCGGTCGACCTCATTCGTCGGGCCCCGGCGGCCGCCATCGCTGCCCTCTTCCGGGGGAGGGTTGCAGGTCGGGTCGACAGGACAAGCGATTGGGCTGTCCGTAGAGACGGCCCCTGGCGGCTCACGCGTGCAGGGACTCGTACTTGGCCTCGAGCGCGGCCTCGTCCTCGGGCCAGTCGGGGTCGAGCTCGATGCAGTCGGCGGGGCAGACCAGCTTGCACTGGGGCTCGTCCTCGGCGCCGACGCACTCTGTGCATTTCATCGGGTCGATGACATAGATCGGGTCGCCCGAGGTGATGGCCTCGTTGGGGCAGACCGGCTCGCACGCGTCGCACGCGGTGCAGCCTTCGAAGATCTTGAGGGCCATGGTTGCCTCCTTCGGCTGAGGGGGCGCCTAGGACGCCATCGGGAGCTGGCCCAGCTCGGCCAGCTTCTCGTGGCGGAAGGCGCCCCAGATGGCGGCGCCGATGGCGCCGGCATAGATGGCGTCGGGGTGAGTGCGGATCTCGACCGCGATCTTCTGGTTGGCCATCTCCTCCTCGAGCGCGGCGATCAGGCCGTCGTCGAGGGCCAGGCCGCCCGAGACGAAGACGGGCGCGTCGCGCATGCCGGTGGCCTTGAGCAGCTTGGCCAGCCGCCCGGCCATCGAGAGGTGGATGCCCTTGAGGATGTTGGGCGCCGAGATCTGGCGCGAGACCATGTTGATGACGTCGGTCTCGGCCAGCACCGCGCAGATGCCCGAAACCTTCTCGGGCTCGTCGGCCTGCTTCGAGAGCGAACCGATCTCGTCCTGCGCGATGCCCAGGTAGCGCGCGATGTTCTCGAGGAACTGGCCCGAGCCGGAGGCGCATTGCGAGGTCATCTTGTAGGACAGCACCTTGCCGCGCTCGTCGAGCGTGATGGCGCGGCCGTGCAGCGCGCCCACGTCGAGCACGCCGCGCACCTCGGGGTCGAGGTGGATCGCGCCCCGGCCGTGGGTGGTCATCGAGTAGAAGTGGCCGGTGGCGAAGTCGAGCGTCTCGCCCTCGCCGGTCGACGCCCTGTAGGCGACGTCGCCGCGCGCGAGGCCGGCGCGCTCGAGCACGCTGTCGTAGACCTCGGCCGCGAGCTTGTGCGGGTCGCGCTGGCGGATGCGCAGCGTCTCCTTGGCCAGCAGCGTCTCCTTGCCGTCCGTGCAGTCGAACACCACCGCCTTCACGGCGCCCGTGCCGACATCGATGCCTGCTGCGATGGTCATGGCCTGTCTCCCTCGCTTCGGTTCACGCGACCGCGGCCGCGGCCTCGATCTCCTCGCGCGTCTGGCCTTCCGTGGCCGCGCGGCGCGCGAACTCCGCCGCGCCCAGCGCGCCGGTGTAGATCGAGTTCGGATTGATGTTGATGGTGACCTCGCCGTAGTTCTCCTCGACCAGCTTGCGCAGCTCGCGCACCGCGGCCTCGTTCTTGGCCACCCCGCCGGTGAAGGTGAACTCGTCGGCGATGCCGCCCGAGCGGGCGATGATCGACATGGCGCGCAGGATGATCGCCCGGTGCAGGCCCGCGAGGATGTCCTCGCGCTTCTCGCCCAGCGACAGCCGGTCGCGCAGCTCGGCGCCGGCGAACACCGTGCAGGTCGAGTTGATGCGCACCGTCTTGGACGCCTTCATCGCCATGGGGCCGAGCTCGTGCAGGCCCAGGTTCATCTCGTCGGCGATGTAGCCAAGATAGCGCCCGCAACCGGCCGCGCAGCGGTCGTTCATCTGGAAGTTCTCGACGATGCCGTGCGGGTCGACCTGGATGCCCTTGGTGTCCTGGCCGCCGATGTCGAGCACCGTACGCGTACCGGGGTACATCATGTGCGCGCCCAGGCCGTGGCACAGGATCTCGGAGCGGATGTGCTCCTTGGGGAAGGGCAGCGTGACGCGGCCGTAGCCGGTGCCGACCACGTACGTCTCCTCGAGCTCGGCGTCGATCGCGCGGGACACCGGGCCCTCGACCGTCTCGCGGGTGACGCCCTCGACGGTGCCCTCCCTCAGCACCTTGTCGAGCGCGTCCATGAACTTGCCCTGGAGCTGCTCCGAGGGCGGGCGGTTCTCCACCTCGATGATCGACTTGTCGTAGACGTTGAGCAGCAGGTCGTAGGGCAGGTCGGCCTCGCGCGCGACCTCCTCGGCCAACGCCAGGTAGCGCGCGCCGGCGAGGTCGCGGAAGAAGTCGGACTTGCGCTCGGCGCCCGGCGCGAACAGCGCCGCGGCCTCCTCGCGCAGCCGGTCGAAGACGGCGCCCAGCGCGTCGGCGACGCCGCTCTCCATGCCCTCGAAGCGCGCGCCCTCGACCTTGGCCTGGCACGTGGCCTCCAGATCGGCGAGCTGGCGCATATTGTT
>CAZMTC010000095.1:0-11950 GCA_964569105.1 uncultured Alphaproteobacteria bacterium
TAGTATCCTCATGGGCGGCCGGGCGGGGGAGCGGACCGGAACCGCGACCGATCGAATTGGACCGAGAACGGAAGGATCGATGATGGATGGTGCCGAGCGCAGCGGGCAGGGTTGGCAGTTCTGGATCGACCGGGGCGGCACCTTCACCGACGTCGTCGCGCGCGCACCAGACGGCGCGATCACCTCGGCCAAGCTCCTGTCCGAGAACCCCGAGCACTACCGCGACGCGGCGATCCAGGGCATCCGCGAGGTGCTGGGGCTGGGCGCCGGCGACCCGATCCCGGCGGAGGGGATCGACGCGGTCAAGATGGGCACGACGGTGGCGACCAACGCGCTGCTGGATCGCAAGGGCGAGCGCACGGCGCTGGTCGTCACGCGCGGCTTCCGCGACGCGCTGCGCATCGCCTACCAGAACCGGCCCAAGCTGTTCGTGCGCCACATCGTGCTGCCCGAGCTGCTGTACGAGACGGCGGTCGAGGTCGAGGAGCGGCTGATGGCGGACGGCACGGTCGAGACGCCGCTCGATCTCGAAAAAACGCGCGCCGACCTGCAGGCGGTTTACGACAGCGGCATCCGCTCGGCGGCGGTGGCGTTCATGCACGGCTATCGCTACCCCGACCACGAGAAGGCGGTGGCCGAACTGTGCCGCGAGATCGGTTTCACCCAGGTCTCGACCTCGCACCGGGTGTCGCCCTTGATGAAGCTGGTCAGCCGCGGCGACACCACGGTGGTCGACGCCTACCTGTCGCCGATCCTGCGCCGCTATGTCGACCAGGTGGCGGCCGAAGTGGGCGATGTGTGGCTGATGTTCATGCAGTCGAACGGCGGGCTGACCGACGCGCGGCTGTTCCAGGGCAAGGACGCGATCCTGTCGGGCCCCGCGGGCGGCATCGTGGGCTCGGTGCGCACCGCCGAGATGGCGGGGTTCGACCACATCATCGGCTTCGACATGGGCGGCACCTCGACCGACGTGTCGCACTACGCCGGCGAGTACGAGCGGACGTTCGAGACGCTGGTCGCCGGGGTCCGCATGCGCGCGCCGATGATGCAGATCCACACGGTGGCGGCGGGTGGCGGCTCGATCCTGCATTTCGACGGATCGAAATACCGGGTGGGCCCGGACAGCGCGGGCGCCAATCCGGGACCGGCCTGCTACCGCCGCGGCGGGCCGCTCACCGTGACCGACGCCAATGTGATGTTGGGCAAGCTGCACCCGGACTTCTTCCCGCGCGTCTTCGGCCCGGGACGCGACGAGCCGCTGGATGCCGAGGTGGTGCGTGAGAAGTTCGAGGAACTCACGACACGCATCCGCGAGCAAACCGGCGACTCGCGTACACCGTACGAAGTAGCCGAGGGCTTCCTCAAGATCGCCGTCGACAACATGGCGAACGCGATCAAGGAGATCTCGGTCCAGCGCGGCTACGACGTTACCGAGTACACGCTCAACTGCTTCGGCGGCGCCGGCGGGCAGCACGCCTGTCTGGTGGCCGATGCGCTGGGCATGACGCGGGTGTTCGTCCACCCGCACGCCGGTGTGCTCTCGGCCTACGGCATGGGCCTGGCCGACGTGCGCGCGATCCGCGAGCGGGCGGTCGAGGCGCGGCTCCAGGACGCCGTGATCCCCGAAATCGAGGACAAGCTCGCGGCGCTGGCCGAGGACGCGGCGGCCGAGATCGCCGAGCAGGGCATCGCGGGCGAGAGCATGCGCACCCTGCGCAAGGTCCATCTGCGCTACGAGGGCACCGATTCCGCGCTGATCGTGGACTTCGGCGCGCGCGCGGACATCGTGGCCGGTTTCGAGAAGGCCCATAAACAGCGCTACGGCTTCACGGTGCCCGACAAGCCACTGGTCGTGGAGGCGGTGTCGGCCGAAGTGGTCGGCGAGACCGAGCGTGCCGAGGACCCGGTGATCGAGGTTACCGCGGAGGGCACGCCCGAAGCTGTCGGCAAGGTCGAGATGCATAGCGGCGGCACCGGCCACGAGGCGCCCGTGTACGACCGCGAGACCATGGAGCCCGGGCATGTCGTGGAAGGTCCCGCGGTGATCAAGGAGCCTACCGCCACCACCGTGATCGAGCCCGGCTGGCGCGCCGAGGTCACCGAGCGCAACCATCTGGTGATGACCCGGGCCGTGCCGATGGAGCGCGCGCATGCGGTCGGCACCGAGGTCGATCCGGTCATGCTGGAGGTATTCAACAATTTGTTCATGTCGATCGCCGAGCAGATGGGCTCGGTGCTCGAGAACACCTCATACTCGGTCAACATGAAGGAGCGGCTGGACTTCTCCTGCGCCATCTTCGACCAGTTCGGTGACCTGATTGCCAATGCGCCGCACATGCCGGTCCATCTGGGCTCGATGAGCGAGTCGATCCGCGCGGTGATCCGCCAGAACAAGGGTCGGATGGCGCCCGGCGACGTGTACGCGCTGAACGCGCCGTACAACGGCGGCACGCACTTGCCGGATATCACCGTGATCACGCCGGTGTTCGACGAGGCGGGCGAGGAGATCCTGTTCTATGTGGGGTCGCGCGGCCATCACGCCGACGTCGGCGGCATCACGCCGGGCTCGATGCCGCCCGACAGCCGCACGGTCGAGGAGGAGGGCGTGCTCCTCGACAACTTCAAGCTGGTCGACCGCGGCAGCTTCCGCGAGGAGGCGCTGATCGAGGTGCTGTCGTCGGGCGACTATCCGGTACGCAATGCCACGCAGAACGTGGCCGATCTGCAGGCCCAGATCGCGGCATGCGAGATGGGCGTGCAGGAGCTGCGCAAGATGGTCGACCATTTCGGCCTCGATGTCGTGCACGCCTACATGCGGCACGTGCAGGACAACGCAGAGGAGCAGGTGCGGCGGGTGCTGGGCGCACTCACCGACGGCAGCTTCACCATGGCGCTCGACGACGGCGCGGAGATCAAGGTGAAGATCACGGTCGACCGCGAGGGGCGCTCCGCGAAAATCGACTTCACGGGGACTTCGGAGCAGCAGCCGACCAACTTCAACGCGCCCTCGGCGGTGTGCCGGGCGGCGGTGCTCTATGTCTTCCGCACGCTGGTCGAGGACGAGATCCCGATGAACGAGGGCTGCCTCAAGCCGCTCGACATCGTCATCCCCGAGGGCTCGATGCTCAACCCCGTCTACCCGGCGGCGGTGGTGGCGGGCAACGTCGAGACCTCGCAGCTTATCACCGACTGCCTCTATGGCGCGCTGGGTGTGCAGGCGGGGGCACAGGGGACGATGAACAACGTGACCTTCGGCAACGACCGCCACCAGTACTACGAGACCCTTGCCGGGGGCTCGGGCGCGGGGCCGGACTATGACGGCACCGACGCGGTGCATACGCACATGACCAACTCGCGCCTGACCGACCCCGAGGTACTGGAATGGCGCTTCCCGGTGCTGCTGGAGGACTTCCGCATCCGCCGCGGCTCGGGCGGGCGCGGCAGGCACCGCGGCGGCGACGGCACGGTGCGCCGGCTGCGCTTTCTCGATGCCATGATGGTCGCGATCCTGTCGTCGCACCGCACCCATCCGCCGTTCGGCCTTGAGGGCGGCGAGCCCGGCGCGGTGGGCCGCAACTGGGTCGAGCGCGCCGACGGCACGAAGGTCGACATGTCGGGCACCGACAAATGCGACGTCGAGCCCGGCGACGTGTTCGTGGTCGAGACGCCGGGCGGCGGCGGGTTCGGCACGGCGGAGGATTTGCGGGAGGCGGCGGAGTAGGGCTCAGAAGTGCCTGCCCACGTCGCGGCTGCCGTGAAGGACGCGGATGATGCGAACGGCGTGCTCGGTAATCCGGTAGTAGGCCAGGTAGTCGCCGAGCGGCAGACACCGATAGCCTGCGCCCAATTCGGGCCTTTCCGGTCCCATCGACGGATGGTGCGCCAGCAAGGCGAGGCGCGCCGCAAGCTCGTCCACGAAGGCGTCGGCGCGATCCGGTGACGTCTCGGCGATGTAGAACCAGATCTCGTCGAGATCCCGCTCCGCGCGCGGGACGTACTCGACCGGTGTCATTCGGCCGAGCTTTTAGCGGTTCGGGCCAGTCGCTCGCGTCCTCGCTGCTTGACGTCCTCGGGGTCGATGGGACGGGCGGCGCCGCCCTCCTCGCCTTCCCGAAGGCGTTCCCGCAGCCATTCGAGCTTCTCCTCGTCGGTCTGCTCACGCGCCATCATCTCGCGCAGGGCCTCGCGGACGACCTCGCTGAACGAGGCGTAGAGTCCGGAGGCGACCTTCTCCTCGGCGTAGCGCTCGAGTTCCGGCGTGAGGGAGACGTTTCGGGGCATGGGGCACCTCCTGTGCGGGCAATGTGGCGCGGGGTCGGACTGATGTCAAAGATTGACATTGCCTCGCAGGGTAGGGACCGCGAGGTGCCGATTGGCGGCGGGCGCGGAAGCAGCGGCTATTGCGCCACGAACCCCCGGATCGCGGCGTTCACCTCGTCGGGGTGCTCGTGGACGACCCAGTGGGTCCCCTCGGCGATGCGGTGGACGGTCAGGTCGGGGACATAGGCGTCGAGACCGTCGAGGTTCCGGGGCAACAGTGTCGAATCCCGCATGCCCCAGATGACCAGGGTGGGGGCGCGGACGGTGACGCGCCGCTTGTCGATGGTCGGCGCAGTGCCGCCCTCCGCGGGTGGCTTGAGATCCATGGCGCGGTAGTAGTTGAGCGATGCGTCGAGCGCTCCCGCCACCTGCCAATTGGCGACGTAGGCGCGCTCGTCGTCGTCGTCGAAGATGCCGGCCTCCTTGAGCGGGTCGGTCACGAACCGGCGCAGGCGGGCGCAGTCGTCCTTGAGCAGCGTCGCGGCGGCGCCCGGTTTGCGCCATTCGGTCATGTAGGTGGAGGCGGCTTGCTGGTCGGCGTCCTCGGCCAGGAGGCGGGCGAAGACTGCGGGGTGGGGTGCGTTGACGATCACCAGGCGCTCGGTCATCTCCGGGTGACGCATGGCGAACGCCCAGGCGGTGACGCCGCCCCAGTCGTGACCGACGACGACGGCACTGTCGCGGTCGAAGTGGCGGATCAGGCCGGCGAGGTCGGCGGTGAGATCGGCCGGCCGGTAGGCTTCGACGCCCTCGGGCTTGGCGGAGAGGTTGAAGCCGCGCTGGTCGTAGGCGACGGCCAGGAAGTCGCCGCCGAACGCGGCGAGCTGGTCCTTCCAGGCGTACCAGAACTCGGGGAAGCCGTGGACGAAGACGATCAGCGGCGCGTCGTCGGGTCCGCGGCGGGCGTAGTGCAGGCGTACGCCGTTGACCTCGGCATAGCCGTGGTCGAGTGCGACGTCGAGGGCCATCACGGTCTCCTGGCCAGGTGAGCGGCCACTGTCGTAATGGGCACGCGAACGCCGCGACGGTAACAGCAGTATGGTCGCCGCGCACCCGTATCCCGCCCGCATTCCGCCGAAGGAAGTTGCGGGCTACGCGCCGTCCGAGCGGGTCACGGTGCGCCGGATCGAGGATGGCGACCGCGATCTCGAGCCGCACAAGTCCTCCGGGCGCACACACCCGACCAACCTCGCCGATACGATCGGCGCGCTGGCGGCATTCGCGTGCGGACTGTAAAAGGCGGCCATGACCGAGCGCCTGATCCTCCTCGCTGCAGGCCCCGCCTTCGCGACCGCGCCGCCGCCGTCGTGATTCCGCCCGTCGACTGGCCGCTCCTGCTCGGTTTCATGCTCACTGCCGGCGCCGTGGTCGTGTCGCCGGGGCCGGACACCATGCTGCTGCTGCGCACGACCATGGCCGGCGGCACGCGCCTGGGCATGGCGACCTTGGCCGGCATCCAGCTCGGTCTGGTCGGGCACACCGCGCTGGCGGTGGCCGGGCTTTCGCTGGTGATCGTGAACTCGCCGCTCTTGTTCAAGGGCATCGCGGTGGCGGGCGCGCTGTACCTTGCCTGGCTTGCTGTCGACAGCGTGCGCGCTGGCGTCGTCCGCGTGAGCGGGAGCGGCGCCGGAGTGCCGCGCCACCGCCGCGCGCTGCGCGACGCGCTGTTGACCAACCTCCTCAACCCCAAGGTCATCCTGCTCTACATCGCGCTGATGCCCAATTTCGTGCGGGTCGATGCGGGCGACGTTCCCATGCAGCTGGCCGTCCTGGGTGTGGTGCTGATCGCCATCAACGTCGTCTGGCAGGTGCCGCTGTGTCTCGCCGCCGAGGCGATGCGCCGCTGGCTGGGCACCCCGCGGGTGCAGCGCGGGGTCAACTGGGCGACGGGGGCGATCCTGATGACATTCGCGGGACTGATGCTGTGGGAGCATCTGCTATAGTCCGCCGCCGCCCGAAGGGAGAGTGCACGCATGCCCGTCAGCGAGGAGTACCTGGAGTATTTGCGCGACCTGTTGGCCGGGTTCGGGCCGGTCGAGCCGCGCCGCATGTTCGGCGGCGTCGGCCTGTTCCGCGAGGGGCTGATGTTCGGGCTGGTCGTCGACGACATGCTGTATTTCAAGACGGGCGACGGCAACCGGGCGGATTTCGAGGCCGCGGGGATGGAGCCCTTCGCCTACGACACCAAGACCGGGCGCCGCACTCTGACCTCCTATCGGCAGGCGCCGGCCGATCTGTTCGACGACGCCGAAGCCTTTGCGGTCTGGGCGCGCCAGGCGTTCGAGGCGGCGCTGGCGGCCGAGGCGGCCCGGCCCAAGGTCCGCCGTGGCTAGGACGTTGGCTTTGACCGGAAGGCGGCGTGGCCATGCCGCCGTGCTGCCTCGGCCGGTGCAGCCGCGCGTCGAGCCCTGCCAGACCTTTGCCCGCGGGGCCCGGCGCGTATAAAACCGCCCCTGTCTCATGGACCCCGATCAGCGAGAGAGCGACATGGCCGAGCGGACGCGCACGGAAACCGACTCGATGGGCCCCATCGAGGTGCCCGAGGACTGCTACTGGGGCGCCCAGACGCAGCGCTCGCTGCAGAACTTTCGCATCGGCGGCGAGCGCATGCCCGCGCCGCTGGTGCGCGCGCTGGGCATCGTCAAGAAGGCCGCGGCCCAGGCGAACATGAAGCTGGGCACGCTGGACAAGAAGCGCGGCGAGGCGATCGTCAAGGCTGCCGACGAGGTGATCGACGGCAAGCTGGTCGACCAGTTCCCGCTGGTGGTCTGGCAGACCGGCTCGGGCACGCAGTCGAACATGAACGCCAACGAGGTGATCGCCAACCGCGCCAACGAGATCCTGGGCGGCAAGCGCGGCGCCAAGGACCCGGTCCATCCCAACGACCACGTCAACTTGGGCCAGTCCTCGAACGACGTCTTCCCCACCGCCATGCATGTCGCGGCGGTGGAGACGATCCACGCCCCGCTGCTGCCGGCGCTGCAGAAACTGCACCTGTCGCTCGAGGGCAAGGCGGCCGAGTTCGAGAAGATCATCAAGATCGGCCGCACCCACCTGCAGGACGCCACGCCGCTCACCCTGGGGCAGGAGTTCTCGGGCTACGCCACGCAGCTCAGATACGGCGTCGAGCGGGTGCGCGGCACGCTGCCGCGGCTTTGCCAGCTCGCCCAGGGCGGCACCGCGGTGGGCACCGGGTTGAACACGAAGAAGGGCTTCGCCGAGGCCTTCGCGCGCAACGTGGCCGAGATCACGGGGCACAAGTTCGTCACGGCCGAGAACAAGTTCGAGGCGCTGGCGGCGCACGACGCGTTGGTCGAGGCGTCGGGCGCGCTCAACACGCTCGCCGCCTCGCTGATGAAGGTCGCCAACGACATCCGCCTGCTCGGCTCGGGCCCGCGCTCGGGCATCGGCGAGCTGCTGCTGCCGGCCAACGAGCCCGGCTCGTCGATCATGCCGGGCAAGGTCAACCCGACCCAGTCGGAGGCCATGACCCAGGTCTGCGCCCAGGTGATGGGCAATCACGTCACGGTCACCGTCGCCGGCTCGAACGGGCATCTCGAGCTCAACGTGTTCAAGCCGGTGATCATCCACAACGTGCTGCAGTCGATGCGGCTGATCGCGGACGCCGCGGTGAGCTTCACCGACAACTGCGTGGTCGGCATCGAGGCCAACGAGGAGCGCATCGCCGAGCTGATGCGCAACTCGCTGATGCTGGTCACCGCGCTCAACCCGCATATCGGCTACGACAACGCGGCCAAGGTGGCCAAGAAAGCCTACGAGGAGCGCACAACGCTCAAGGAGGCGGCGGTCGAGCTCGGGCTGATGACCGGCAAGCAGTTCGACGAGTGGGTCCGGCCCGAGAAGATGGTCGGCCCCGGCGACTGAGATGGCGGGGCTCGCCAAGCGCTCGGTGACGATCGCCGGCCACCGGACCTCGGTGTCGCTGGAACAGCCCTTCTGGGACGCGCTGCGCGAGATCGCGGAGCGCCGCGGCACCAGCCTCAACGCGCTGATCGAGGAGATCGACCGCAGGCGCGAGGGCAATTTGTCGAGCGCGCTGCGCGTGTTCGTGCTCGATCGGGTGCGCGCCGATCGCGGTCAAGGCGGCGGCTAGCGGGTCGAGCGAAGATCGCCGGGCCCATGCTGCTTCGCGCGCTGTCGCCGCAGGTCCAGCCCCGGTTCGATTAGTACGGTCCTGCTCCTGACGGACTGACGCCGTCTGAACGGAAACCGTGCTAATCCTCCTGGAGCAGGAACCGCTGGAGCGCGTTGAAATCGAGCCGGGTGCGCAGGCGGTTCCAATGGCCGCGGATGTCGAGCGCGATCGGCGGGGCGTCGCGGGCGCCGTCGAGCGTCATCCGGGTGTGCAGGTCGACCCGGCCGGTGGTCATCTCGACCACCCCGGCGGTGATCAGGTCGGCGCCCTGGGCGTCGGCGGTGGCGTTGCGGATTTCCAGAATGCCGTCACCGACCGTGAAGGGGATTTCCGCGACGTCGATTCGAGTGTTCCCCGAGCCGCCGGCCTGCATGACGAGGTTGATCAGGCCCGTCGGGCCGTCGGCCTCGGCGACCGCCCGGTCGAGCCGCGCGAGGTCGAAGCCGTCGATGGTGCCGCCGGTCAACTTCATCGCGCCGCCGCCTTCGAGCGCGCCGGCCATGCCGGCCTCGTCCAGGGGCGCGACGACGCCGTCGAAATGTACCTCCAGGTCGCCGGTCGCGTCCGCGTTGCTGCCCAGCGCGGCGAGGATCGGCGCGACTTCTGAGCGCAGGATGAAGGCGAGCGGTACCGGCCGGTCACCCAGCCTGGCCTCGATGCGGCCCGCGAGCGGAACTTCGCTCACGAAACCGTCGTCGCCGATGGTCACGGCGACCTCGCTTGCGTCGCCCTCGACCCCGAGCGGCAGGTGGAGCGGCAGCCCGTCGTCGCGCGAGGCCAGCACGTCGATGTCGTAGGTCGGGCCGTCGAGACCGATGCTCAACGTGCCGTCCGCCTTCAGCGGGAGGCCGCCATAGCGGCCCTCGGACGCGAGCGTCGCGCCGGAAAGCGGGCCGCGCAGGGTGCCCTCCATTTCGAAGCCTTCGGGCTCGAGCATCCAGCGCGGCACGGCGACGCCGAGCGCCGACCATAGCGACAGCGCGGGCCCTTGCGCGCGATAGGCCAGGTCGAGCGTAGCCGCGCCTTGCAAATCCTCGACGGCGCCGTCGAGGGACAGCGCCATGCCGTCCAGGTCGGGCAGGGAGACACGGTCGACCGCGACGGTCTCTCCATCGCCGCGGGCGTGGATCCGGGCGGACCCGAGATCGCGCTCGCCCGACCGTAGCGCGGCGACGTCGATTTCGAGGGCGAACGGTCGCACGGCGGCCGGCAGGAGCCAGCCCGGCGCGGCGAGGTCGTCGAGCTGCAAGCGATCGAGGCCCAGCGAGGCGTCCAGGCGGGGCTCGGTCGCCGTCCAGGAGAGGTCGCCCTTGGCCGTGGTCGGCCCCAACCGCGCGGTGAGGCCCTCGAGCGCGAAGCCGTGGGCGTCGATCCGGTATGCGGTGTCGAGCACCGCGTGGTTCGGCACGGCGCCTTCGGTCCAGGGCATGGGCAGGTCCAACCAGGCGAGCAGCGCCTCCGGGTCGCCGGTGTCGGCGAGGCCCTTGCCCACGAGCGCCGCGCCGGGACCGACCATTTCGGCTGCGATGCCCGAAAGCGACACGGTGGACAGGCCAGGCAGGGAGGCGACCAGCGCGATGATCTCGCCCGCACCCCGGTCCGCGGTCATGTCCATCTGAAAATCCTCGACCGTGCCCCCGTGCCACGTCGTACGGTCGAGCCGCACCATCAGCTCAAATCGGGCGATGCGCGACAGCGAGTCCATTGCGGCCAGGATGCCGCGGGCCGGCAGCGCATCGAGCGCACCACCGTCCGCGCGCAGGCCCAGCGACAGCTTCCAGCGCTCGCCTGTGCGCAGGACACCGTCGCCGCCCAGGCGGAGGCCCGGCAGCGCGAGTTCGATCTCGTCGAGCAGCCAACCCTGATCGGCGCGCCCCAGCAGGCCCGAGACCTCGACCGCCGTGTCGTCGCCGTGGGCAAGCGTGAGGCCGATCGGCCGGAGGCCGTCTTCGCGTACGTCCGCCAGCTCGCCGTTCACCGCGATCGTGCCGTTCTCTCCCAGCTCACCGCGCAAGGTGGTATTGGCCCCATCCCGCTCGAATCGCAGCGCGGCGAAGGGCAGGGCCGCGTCCTTCCCCGTCTCGATGCGGCCGCCGTCCAGCACCACGGCGCGCGCACCGGCCGGAGCCAGTGCGGCGAGGCGGGACAAGGCAGCGGCATCGAGCGGCAGCGTGGCGTCGGTGATCCGCACGGCGCCGAAAGTCGGCTCGCCCGCGATCAGGTCGAACAGGTCGAGCCCTGCCTCGATGGCCGCCGCGGAGGCCACGCTGTCGCCGTTGTGGTCGATGACGCGCAGACCCGCGATCTCGAGCGCCGGGCGCCACAGCACGCGGATGGTCGGTTCGGTGTCGGTCTCGAGCCTCAGGCCCGCGGCGGCGGCACGCTTCTCGAGCGGGCGCATCATCGCCGCAGGGTCGAACAGCGCGGGCACGGCGACCAGCGCCGCCACCGTCAGCAGCGCGAGGACGAACACGGTCGCGACCGCCGCTCTCACGGGCTCCCCCTTAGTCCGATGCGCGGCGCAGCCACTCGTGACCCTCCATGATCGCGACCAGCCAGAAGGTGACGAGCGCGATCGTGATCCAGGTTTCGCCAGAGGCCAGGGCCGCATCCCAGACTTCGTGCATGAAACCCGGAATGGACATTACCGCCAAATGTGCCGCTTGTACGGCAAACGTGGTCAACTCGGGGGACCGAGCTGCGAGGCGCCCTTCAGGTGGCCGAGAGGATGGCCCTCAGGTCGGGCGGACGATCTTGCCCGGGTTCATGATCCCATCGGGGTCGATCGCCGCCTTGATCGAGCGCATGACGGCCACGGCATCGCCGTGCTCGGCAATCAGGAAATCCATCTTGCCGTGACCGATGCCGTGCTCGCCGGTGCAGGTACCGTCCATCGCCAGCGCGCGCATGACCAGACGCTCGTTGAGCTCATGGGCGTGGGCGATCTCTTGCTCGCTCTCCGGGTCGACCAGGAGGACCAGGTGGAAATTGCCGTCGCCGACATGGCCGACGATGGGGGCCGTGATGCCGCTGGCCTCGACGTCCTTCCTGGTTTCGAGGATGCACTCGGCCAGGCGCGAGATCGGCACGCACACGTCGGTGGCGATGGCGCCCGACCCGGGCCGGAGTGCGAGGGCCGCGTAGGCGGCGTCGTGGCGCGCCTGCCAGAGCTTGTTGCGCTCCTCGGCGTTGGTCGTCCACTGGAAGTCGGAGCCGCCGTGCTCGCGCGCCAGCGCCTCGACCATCTGCGCCTGCTCCTTCGCCGACGCCTGGGTGCCGTGGAACTCGAGGAACAGGGTGGGAGCCACCGGGTAGTCGAGCTTCGAGTACTTGTTGATCGCGTCCATCTGGACGTCGTCGAGCAGCTCGATCCGCGCCACCGGCACGCCCGACTGAATGGTGAGGATCACCGTGTTGACCGCATCCTCGATGGTCGGGAAGGCCGCGACCGCCGCCGACACCTCCGACGACAGC
>CAZMTC010000096.1:0-11882 GCA_964569105.1 uncultured Alphaproteobacteria bacterium
GAGTCCCAAAGCCCCAGCGCCGCGAGACACATTACCGGCGATATAAGCCCAGACAGCCCCCCGCCGTAAGCCTCCGGCGAAAGCTCAAGAAACATCGCAACCTCTGGCCATTGCATCAGAAACCAGAACAATGCGTCACCGGGCAAGAAAAATGCCCACTCCAACCAAAGCCCTATGTCGGAAATCGTGATAGCGCCATCGCAATTCATGTCTCCAGCAAGGAACCATCGGCCCACTGCCTCTTTGTCACTTAGACATGAATAGACCGCATTATGATTTGACATCGGCGTCCCCCTTCGCCGTTGCCGCCTTGTTCTTCTTATAGGGTCCGCGCCGTCCAGGCTTCGGCTCCGCAGCCTCGACCACGGCAACGATATCCGAGATATCCCAACGCCTGTCAGTGACGCCAGCGGCCATCGCCGGAGTGATCCCGCCCAGGCTCCAATGCTGCTTCACGAGGTTGTAGTACATGAAATGGAGCGCGACCGAACGCGCATGGTTCTCGACCTTCTTTGAGAAACCGTTGGTCAGCCGCGTGAAGCGGCGCATGTGCATCCGCATCGTGAGGTTCTGGCGTTCCGCGTAGGACGTGCTGACGTGCTTCGGATCGGGCTTGCCCTCGCTAGGCGTCTTGTGTGCGCCGATGCACACGGCAGGACTGTAGCGACCATTTATGCTTTCCAGGCTGGTGCCGTACAGCTTCACCAGCATGGCGAAGTCGATATCGGCACCGAACGCACCCTCGACGGCCTCAAGGTACGCCTTGTGACCGTCTGACATGAGCTGCACCCGCTCGGAAAGACGGCGCGCCAGATCGTCCATGAACGCCATCGCGTGTTCGCTGTCGCGTCCGCCTACCAGCCAGGACGGAACCAGCTTCGTATCGTCGCAGATCGCCGTCCATGTCCAGATGTCACCGGCATCAATCGGCGCAGCCTTGGCCGTGGCGAGGTTCTTCTGTTTGGCGTAGGTGAAGCTCGAAATCTCATCAACCTGGATGCGCTTGCACGGTAGATCGCGGAACGCCTTGTCCTGATACTCGGCGCACGCCTTGCCGGCGTCGATCAGGAGCTTGACGATGGTGTTTTTGCTGCATCTCGTCACCCGCTCGATGGAGCGGATGGAGTTCCCCTCACACAGGAGGTGAAGGATTTCGGCGCGCGTCTCTCTCGGGAGCTTGTTCATGCCCCGGAATTTGCCACACCCTCCCTGCTCGGTCAAGCATTTCAGTCAGTTTCAAACTTACTCCTATTGGGCTGCATCCTTGGCAAGCGTTCGGAAACGTTCCGCAAGCTCGGAAGCAGTCTGTCGCGCCACTTCCTCCGGTGATCTGCGGTCAGTCGCCCTGAAAGCATCATTCGCCTTCGTAGGCTGCCGCTTTGGGCGGCTCTCAGCAGTCTCCACATTTTTCGCCTTGCTCATGGTCGCCCCCTTTGGATTCCTTGCATGGCACCAAATTGCCTAACGAAAAAGCGCGGATTAAGCGCTGGGTCGAAGTAATGTTTCCGCTTAACCCAAACAAAACCTTCGCTTTTTGAGATCACCGCTACGTCGACAGGGCCACCTACTGTCTCCTTTTCTGCCGACACTCTCCTTTTTGTCGACGTTAGCTCGACAAGAGATGTCGCCATGGTTGCGAGTTCTTGTTTTGGCATCATTAACACCATATCCTTAATCTGCTTCTTGAAAAATTCCTTAATCTGATTGCTAGTTTTATCCGTGAATTTATCAGCGGCGTCTCGACCCATAATTCTCACACTGTCTTTAAGTTTTTCTATTTTCTTCTTTGGTCGCCTTACTGTAGCGTCCACAACAGAGTCACCCGCTTCAACCACAACCTCCTCGATAAAACTCTTCACTGCCCCCTCAAATTCTGAATCTATGCCATACAAAAACCGGTCTACCATGTCCCTTTGTGCGAAGGGTATTATGTCTGCTGTTTCACCATCCCTATCTATATCTATGCGCCACGTTTCCTTCTTCTTAAGTCTGCCATCGATAATCCCGTCAATTTCAATTGCCTGAAGAGAGGGGAATATCTCACTCTCCCCAAATCCCGCGACAACAAGACCTGTATAATGTTCCGAAAACACGTCATGACATAATACGATGCCAGCCAAATGCCTCAGTTTGCTTTTATCTTCATCGTCTATTGGTAATGGGCCAAGATTTCTCTCAATTGCCATTTCAAATGCGTCATTATATTTCTCCATTAGTTGATCGACATCAACCTCCTCAAAGCCCTGCGCTCTTGGTGCCAACAAATATTCATCTGCCATATCATCAATTATCTTAAGAAAGATTGGGTGTAAATCGGATTGTTTCTGATCTGATACAAGCATATTAAATGCTTCATTTGAAATTTCTTGACCAATTTGTTTGAAGGCATCGTCAAGGATGCGTAATATCTGCCGTTGATCAACATCTTTTGGGGGTGAGAAATTCTTTACGAGGAAATCGAGAAAATCTTCAAAATATCCAAAAACATGATCGTGTGCGCGACCTTTTGCAGAATTTCGAAATTCCTTTATAATTATGTCGATTGGAATTTCCATGAACTGCATATTATTAAAAACCATTATTCCAACTGGGTGGTCTGTTGTCAGGGGACCTATCCGGTTGACGTACCACGCAGCGACAGGTAAGGATCATGGCCGACAGGCCAGCGCCAGATTGCAGGGATGTTGAGGTCACGCCCGAGATGATCGAGGCGGGCGCAGAAATTCTTATGCGTCGCTGGTCGGAGTTGGTGGAGCCTGAGGAACAGGAGATATTTCGGTCAGTGTCGGCTGAGATTCTAGCGGCAGCGCATCGATTTCGCGTATAGCTTTGTTTCGCAAGCGGATGAACTCTGTTGTTCGTTCGTAGATTTGGTCGATTGTGGCTTGGAGTTGGTTGGCTGGTTCCGGCAGGAAGTCAAACTCAACCTTGGGCTTGGCGGTAATCTGGAGCCGGGATATTTCGCCAGTGCGCTTGTTTTTGAAGCGTGGGTCATGGACGCAGCGGTTGCGCTTCTCCACGAGGCCCGAAACGTTGCCCTGAAAGCTATTGAGTTTGTCCACCGTCGCCTGGCTGCCGTTTCGGATCTGGACCAGGGCTATGAAGGCTCGCAGTCGGGGATGCACCGCTTGAAACTGTGCGGTGATACACGCGGCGAGTTGCTGATGGGTGTTCGCCAGATGCCAGATACCGTAGTCGATGTGAAACTCTAGCTGGGCCCATGCCTCGGCAACGCGGCCGATCAGAGCGGTGTGTTCGTCGGGGATCGTGTAGGGACCAGATATCTTTGCCATGGTATGCTTCCAGTTATGAGTGGACGTAACGATCAACAGCGTGAGCAGGAAGAGCGCGAGCGCGACGAGCTTCTAAAGCGCCTCCTGAAAACGCCCCCGCAGCCGCGCCCCAAGCGCGAGCGGGAGGACAAGCCTAAACCGGATTCCAGGCGCAAGCCGAACAAGAAAGCCCCGGACGGATGATCCGGGGCTTTCTGCTAGGAGGCATGATGGCTAATGCGGTCGCAAGACCTTCAAGGCCGGTCTCTCAACCACTACAAGTTCGTGCTCTGTTTGCGGTGGGTCGTCGTTCTGAATGTCGGCTATGGGTATTGGGTAGTTTAGAAGATAATCCGCCGGGGCAAAGCCCTCTACCTTCTCAAGATGCTGGGCTAGCGGGGGTGCCGAGAGGCACACTAATCGCGCTGGCGTTGACCATGCTTCGTCAATGGCGTCGAGCCACAACGGCACAAGCCAAAGCTGGCCTTCGTGCTCAATGGCTTCGCCTGTCAGGATGCTTCCCTGGGTTTCGGGGTCATCGCGCGTATAGAGCAGAACCTTAAATATCCGCTTGTGCTCCGGGGTGGGCTCTTTTCCAGCCATATCAGCCTTCGGTGCTTGGTGGCTTTCGCTTCCGTGCGATCCGCCGCGCCCACTGCCTAAGCGTTCGCGGCTTCACGAGGTTGTTGATAGATCAGCCGCTTGCCCTTGGAGCCGCGCAGAAGCTCGCCAGCACGCTCGCCATCGTCCATGTGGCGGGTGTTGTGCCTGAAATCGAACTCCGCGAGGTAGCGGTACAGGTGGGCCTCGGAGACGTTGTGGAACGAGCCCATGATGCCGCGCTTGAGCAGGGCGAAGTAACTTTCGACGGTGTTGGTGTACCAGAAGGTGCCGCGCACGTATTCCTCGGCACTGTGGTTGACCGAGCCGTGCCCGGCGTATTCGCGACCGATCCGGGGATAGACGGGGCTGTCGTCGGTCATGAGGTAGGACTTGCGGTCGGCATGCTTGACCAGCACGGGCCGCAGCGTCTTGTGGCTGACATTGGTGACGTGGAACGAGCGCACTTCACCGTCGCGTTCCACGAGCGAGAACACGGCATACTTCTTCGGCGGAGCCTTGCCGCGCTTGGCGTTGCGGGCCTTGCCGCCGACATAGCTTTCGTCGGCCTCGACCACCTTGCCTTCGCCCCCGATGGGGCCACGGCTGGGATCGATGGCGCACTCGCGCAGCCGATGGAACAGGAACCACGCGGTTTCGTAGGAGCCGAGGCCCATCATGCGCTGTAGCTGTAGGGCGCTCATGCCCTTCTTGCTGGACGCCATGAGTTGAGCGGCGAGCACCCACTTGGCGAGGCCGATCTTGGATCGCTCCATGACGGTGCCAACCGTGACGGTGAAGGGCTTGCGGCAGTCCTTGCACTTGTGGACGCCGGGGCGGGTGCTCTTGCCGTTGAGCTTGGTGACCCGGTCGTCCCGCGCGCCGCAGCGGGGACAGACAGGGCCATCGGGCCAGAGCAGCGATTCCAGGTGCTCGCGCGCCTTGGCGTCGTCGTGGAAGATGGGGTTGGTCAGGTCAACGTTCATGGCTCAGCTCCATTACTGAGCCTAATGTAGCAAGTCAGGTGTGGTACGTCAACCGGATAGTTCCCGTTGTCAGTTCGAATAATTTGTCTGCTGTATTATATATCTTTTCTGTTCCACCCACACGTAGAGTAATAGCGCTGTCCGCCGCCAGCGTCACCGCGGAGCGATTAATGATTGCAATTTCAGCGGTCATTCTTTTGCCAGCGCGCGGCGGCTGCCCGACGAGCAATTTCCTTTCGCCTCTCAGGCGAGAGCTTGGCCGCTCGCGCCTTCCCTCCCTTTTGTCCCCCTAGGCGCCCAAGCGCGACGGCAGCGGGGTTCTTGTCGCTGTCGTCTTGGTCTGACCGTTGCGCGCATTCTTGCCCCGTTGCCTCCTGCACGACGCTGGCGGCAAGCTGGTTGATATCCCTCGGTCGCTTTCTTGTTCGCTCAGGCATGACTCTAACATGGCATATCCCGGGATGGGATTCATCCCATCCGTGCGCACATGACGCATGTTGTCAACGGGAGCAATTTTCAAACTTCCCCACTACCCGAGCAGGCATTGCGCCCGCTCACCCCTCCGGCCTCCTCACCACCCCCAGCACGTTGGGGATCGGCGAGGCGGCGGGGTTGCCCTCGACGCCGCCGTCGGTGCCGGTGCCGCCGGTGCGCTCGAAGCTGCGGCCGCGGGAGTCGAGGTAGAGCGTGGCCTTGTCGCCGCCCTCGAGATACATGGCGCCGCGCAGGTCCAAGCCGAGGCTCAGCAGGAGCTCGATGTAGTCGTGCACCGTGTAGGGGCGGCGCGAGAGGGTGAAGAGGATGTTGCCCGCCGCGTCGGTCGCCAGGGCGGCGATGGTCCAGGCGCGGGGCTGCTGCTCCCAGACGTTCTTCCCCTCGCACGAGATCATGCGGATCGACTGGATCAGCGTGTGGTACTGCGTCTTGAGCGCGTCGAAGTCGTGGCATTTGCGGTCGATCAACCGGACCGCCGGAAGCGACGGATCCTTGGGGTTGAAGGCGAGCACCGCGTTGTTGGGGTTGAGGTGCGGGTTGTTGACGTGGCCGAAATTGACCATGAAGCCGACCGAGGACAGCCCGTCCTCCTGATACATGCCGGCGTTGATCGCCGCGGCGAAGCTGAACTGCGCCGCCCATTCGGAGGCGCGCCTGGCCTCGCCGCCATGCTCGGACGCGGCGATCAGGCGGAAGTCGAAGCGTTCGGGGTCGATACGCAGGAGCGTGAGCCGGCCCTCGCCGAAGCCCTCGCCCGCCGGGTCGATCTCGGCCAGCTCGAGCCCGGGCTCGAGGTCCTGCCAGACCACGTCCTGGGCCGCGGCGGGGGCCGTGGCGAGGGCGAGGAGGAGGGCGGCGGGCGCCGTCCGCGAGAGGACGAGACCGGCGAGCCGGGACCCAGGGAATCGCAGCGTCTTGTTGAACCACAAAGACACAAAGGCACCAAGAGACTGCGACCGGCGTGGTCCCTTGGTGTCTTTGTGCCTTTGTGGTGGAAAGCGATGCTGCGGTTCACTGGGCCCCGGCTCTCCGCTTCGCTCCGGCCGGGGAAGCACGTTCTTGTTCATTGGCAGCATGCCACGGAGACGCGCGGGGGCGGTCCGCATCGCGACGACGCGCGGCGGCGCCGCCCCGGTCGCGCGGACGGGGGCGTCGGGGCGGCGTGCCGCGGTCAGCGCAGGCGTTCGGCGTCGACCCATTCCAGCGTCTCGTCCAGTGCCGCGGCGAAGCGGTCGAACATCGCCTCGACCTGCGGCTTTTCGATGATCAGCGGGGGGCAGAAGGCGATGGTGTCGCCCATGTTGCGCAGGATCAGGCCGTGCTTGTGCGCGGCCTTGAACAGGTAGGTGCCGACCTTGCCGACCGGGTCGAACGGGGTCTTTTCCGCCTTGTCGGCGACCAGCTCTGCGGCGCCGATCAGGCCGGCGCCCCGCGTCTCGCCCACCAGCGGGTGGTCGGCGAAGCCGTGCAGGCGCTTCTGGAACGGCTTGGCGACCTCGCGCACATGGCTGACGATGTCGCGCTCGGCGTAGATGTCGAGCGTCTCGAGCGCCACCGCGGCGGCCACCGGGTGCGCCGAGTAGGTGTAGCCGTGGCCGAAGGTGCCGATCTTCTCGCTCTCCCGGATCATCGCCTGCCAGATCGGCTCGGAGACGAGCAGCGCCGAGATCGGCAGGTAGGACGAGGACAGCGCCTTGGCGACCGTGACCATGTCGGGCTCGAGGCCGTAGGTCTCGCAGCCCCACATGTTGCCGGTGCGGCCGAAGCCGTTGATCACCTCGTCGGCGATCAGCAGCACGTCGTGCTTGCGCAGCACCTTCTGGATCTTCTCGAAATAGGTCTTGGGCGGCACGATCACGCCGCCCGCGCCCATCAGCGGCTCGGCGATGAAGGCGGCGACGGTGTCGGGCCCCTCGTCCTGGATCTGGCGGTCGAGCTGCTCGGCCAGCCGGGTGGCGAAGTCCTCCTCGCTCTCGCCCTCGTGGGCGAAGCGGTAGTGGTGCGGGCAGTCGGCGTGCAGGATGTTGGCGATCGGCAGGTCGAAGTCGCGGTGGTTGGCCGGCAGCCCGGTCAGGCTGGCCGAGGCGATGGTGACGCCGTGATAGGCCTTCACGCGCGAGACGATCTTCTTCTTCTCCGGCCGGCCCAGCGCGTTGTTGTAGTACCAGACCAGCTTGATCGCGGTGTCGTTGGCCTCCGATCCCGAGTTGGCGAAGAACACATGCGACATTTTGCCCGGGGCCATGCCGACCAGCCGCTCGGCCAGGTCGATGCCCGGGTTGTGCGATTTGCTGGCGAAGATGTGGTAGTAGGGCAGCTTCTTCATCTGCCGGGTGGCCGCCTCGAGCAGGCGCGGCTCGTCGAAGCCCAGCGACGTGCTCCACAGCCCGGCCATGCCCTCGATGTATTCCTTGCCGGTGTCGTCGTAGACGTGGACGCCCTTGCCCTCGGTGATGATCACCGGACCCTCGGTGTCGTGCACCTTGAGGTTGGTATAGGGGTGGACGACGAAGGCCTTGTCGCGGCTGGCGGGCGAGTTGCCGGGATGATGCATGAACGTGCTCCAACGGTTTTCGCGCGAACCGGATGGCCGCGCGAACCCCTCTAATATCGGGCGCGGTGGCCGGCAGTCAAAGCATCGCGGGTATGTGCGGTCGTCTCCGGCGGATGCGGCGCGTCGAGGCGCGGCGCCGGCGGGGCCGGACCTCGGTCATGTGAAGCCGATCCTGTGAGGCCATGTCCGCTTTCCCGGCCGGAGCCCGGCTTGGAACGGGACGCCGTGTTCGAATGACGCGCCGGCTTTCCGCCGCAGACAAAAAAGCGGCGGGTCCCTGGGGAGGGACCCGCCGAGGCTCGGCGGGAGAGGCGGGCCCGGGGGCCCGCCCCGTGGGAGGACCAGTCCCGGATCAGTCCTGGTTGGCCGCGAGGTCGGCGTCGCCGGCTCCGGCGGCCTTCATCCGGGCGACCAGGGCGCCCACGTCGCCGTCATGGGCGCGGAGCACCGCGTGGTACTCGTCGCGCTTGGTCATGATCAGCGAGATGCCGTTGAAGATGATGTCGACGACCTGCGGGCCGTTCTCGCCGCCGCGCACGCGCCAGGCGAGCGACATGGGGGCGCCGCCGGGGGTCGTGACGCGGCACAGCACCAGCACCTCGGGACGGCTGCCCTGGACCGGCACGACGCGCTCGATCTCCATCGGCGCGGCCAGCACCTGTCCGGCGTGCTGGGCGACCGCGTTGACCATCAGGCCGCGGAACACGGCGGTGAACTCGTCGCGCTCGGCCGCGTCGGCGGTGCGCCAGTGTTCGCCCAGGATGAAGCGCGCGATGGTGCGGATGTCGACCCGCTCATCGAACATGGCCTTGATGCGGCCGTCGCGCTCGGCGGCCGCGATCTCCGAGGACGTGGTCACCCGCGCCACGTCGTCGGCGAGGTCGCCGATGAAAGCGGTCGCGGTGGCGTCGAATTCGGCGGCGGCGGCCGGCGCGCCCCAGGCGGCCAGGCCCAGCATCGCGGCGGCCCCGATGATCGTCCTGATCCCTTTGGTCATTCGCCTGCTCCTTCGTATCCGGCGGTTGCCCCTCTCGCCGCGCTCCCGCGGCCTGCGGTCGGCGCCGACACGCCCGGTCCCGGTCGGCCGGGCCTGAAACGGTTAACGTCTCGACCGTCGTAACCATTAATAGGGACCGGGTGTTAACGGCGTCTGAAGATTCGCCCGCGTTTTATTTGTAGTCGCACCAAAATTGCCCTGATATTCGCTCGGTTTTTCGACTTGTTGCAGGACGATGCTCGTGGTCCGCACGCCCGGAACGCCCGTCCAGCCGCGACAAGTCTGCGGCGGGCTCGATTCTCCCTTTGGAATCGGGAGCTTGTGACGGAGCTTATGGTAAAAATTTATAGTAAAATGAAAGTAATGGGTAAGTTCGATTCAAGGTAGGCCGTATTTTTCCCCGATATCCACAGGACTCACAGCAGGTTTTCCTTGTGCGCTGCCCAGGGATGAGCTACACAGCCCCCCTTATCCGAGGAAGCGCCGACCGGGCCCTCGCCGGGCCTCGTCCGGCTGAGGTCCCCGTTACGCGCGCTGGGCGTAACCGCATGGGGACCACCAGGGAGGTACTAAGGAATGGCCGAGCGAGAGGACGATGACATCGATCTCGAGCGGGCGGCCATGGATCCCGACTACCGCCGCAAGGTCCTGCGCCGGCTCAAGGCCGAGGCCGAGGGCCGCGAGTCCTCCGATGACGATCCCGTCCTTCCCGGCCGTCCGGACACCCGCCGGCGCGGCCCCAAGGTCAAGCCGCCGCGGCGGTAGAGTATTCTTGTCTCTGACGGAATCGGCCCCGGCCCGCGCCCCCACCCGGCCGACCCGTCATCCGCGTCCGTACACGTCGTCGAGGCGCTCGATGTCGTCCTCGCCCAGATAGTCGCCCGACTGGACCTCGATGATCTCGAGCAGATCCCGGCCGGGGTTGGCCAGGCGGTGCACCGCGCCCAGCGGGATGTGGATCGACTGGTTGGTCTCGAGCGTCAGCGTCTCGTCGTCGCGCACCACCTCGGCGGTCCCCTGGACCACGACCCAGTGCTCGGCCCGGTGCCGGTGGCGCTGGAGCGAGATGCGCTGGCCCGGCTTGATGGTCAGCCGCTTGACCTGGAAGCGCGGCCCGGTCTCGAGCGACTGGAAGCTGCCCCAGGGGCGGTAGACGATCGGCGGCTCGTCGGCCTCGACCCGGCCGGCGGCGCGCAGCGTCTCGACCAGCTCGCGCACCTCCTGGGCGCGCGCGCGCGGCGCCGCCAGAACCGCGTCCTCGGTAACCACGATGACCATGTCCTCGAGCCCGACGGCCGCGAGCAGGCGGCCGGGGCTGCGCAGGTAGGAGCCGCGAACGTCGAGCGCCACCACGTCGCCCACGGTGACGTTGCCGGCCTCGTCCCGCGCGCCGATCTCCCACAGCGCGTGCCACGCGCCGAGGTCGGACCAGCCCATCTCCACCGGGACCACGGCGGCGCTCGCGGTGCGCTCCATCACCGCGTGGTCGATGGAGATGCCGGGCGCCGCGGCGAAGGCCTCGGCGTCGAGGCGGACGAAGTCGAGGTCGGTCGCGGCCGCCCTGTCGGCGCGGATCGCGGCGTCGGCGGCGGCGGGCTCGTGCGCCGTCAGCTCCTCGAGATAGCGGTCGGCGCGGAACAGGAAGATGCCGGCGTTCCATGAGTGGCCGCCCTCGGCCAGGTACCGCTCGGCGGTGGGGCGGTCCGGCTTCTCGACGAAGCGGGCGACGGCGAACACGCCGACATGGCCGTCCAGAGCGTCGCCGTGGCGGATGTAGCCGTACCCGGTCTCCGGGCCCCCGGGCGTGATGCCGAAGGTCACGAGCTGCCCCGCCGTCGCGGCGGGCGCGGCCAAGGTCACGGCGGTGCGGAAGGCCTGGGCGTCGGCGATGTGATGGTCCGAGGGCAGCACCAGCATCAGCGCGTCGCCGCCGCCCAGCCGGTGCGCCGCGGCGGCCACGGCGGGTGCGGTGTTGCGGCCCTCGGGCTCGAGCAGGATGGCGTCGGGCGCGATCTCCGCGAGACGGAGCTGCTCGGCCACGGCGAAGCGGTGCGCGTCGTTGCACACCACCATCGGCGGCGCGTAGCCCGCGTGGCCCGCGACCCGGCGGGCGGTGGCCTGGAGCAGCGTGTCCTCGCCGGCGAGCGGCTGGAGCTGCTTGGGGAACTGGGTGCGCGACACCGGCCAAAGCCGGGTGCCGGCGCCGCCGGACAGGATGACGGGATGGATGCGGTGCTCGGCCACGGGACCCTCGCGCGCTTTGCGTTCCTTGTAGCGCGGTTCGGCCTTCGACGGAACCTGCGCGGTCCCGGCTTGGGCGAGCGGGGCGGCGCTGGTAAGCTCCCCGGCGCGAGGAGCCGTCCATGACCGTCATCGACCGCATCGCCGAACTGCATCCGGACATGACCGCGTGGCGCCGCCACCTCCATGCCCATCCGGAGACCGCGTTCGAGGAGGAGGCCACGGCCGACTTCGTCGCCGGCAAGCTGGAGAGCTTCGGCATCGCGGTCGACCGCGGGCTGGCCAGGACCGGCGTGGTGGGCACGCTGCGCGGCGAGGGCGGCGGCAACCGGGCGATCGGGCTGCGCGCCGACATGGACGCGCTGCACATCCACGAGAAGAACGGCTTCGCGCACCGCTCGACCAACGACGGCAAGATGCACGCCTGCGGCCATGACGGGCACATGGCGATGCTGCTGGGCGCGGCGCGGTACCTGGCCGAGACGCGCCGCTTCGACGGCACGGTGCACTTCATCTTCCAGCCCGCCGAGGAAGGCGAGGGCGGCGGCCGGGCGATGGTCGAGGAGGGGCTGTTCGAGCGCTTTCCGGTCGAGGCCGTCTTCGGCATGCACAACTGGCCGGGCCGGCCGGTGGGCACCGTCGCGGTGCGGCCGGGGCCGATGATGGCCGCCTTCGACGTGTTCGAGATCACGGTCCACGGCGTCGGCTCGCACGGCGCGATGCCGCATCTGGGGGTC
>CAZMTC010000097.1:0-11861 GCA_964569105.1 uncultured Alphaproteobacteria bacterium
GCCGACACGCAGCTCGTCGCTGTCGCCCCATTCGAGCGGCTGCAGCGGATGGTCGGTGTCGACCTTGAGCAGCGCCATATCGGTCTTGGAGTCCACGCCCACGACCGTGGCCGCGAGCTGCGTGTTGTCGTGCAGGATGACCGAGATCTCCTCGGCGTCCTCGATGACGTGCGAGTTGGTGACGATATGCCCGTCGTCGTCGATGATGAAGCCCGAACCCAGCGAGTTCGACCGGCGCGGTCCCTCCGGCTGGTTGCGCCGGAAGAATTCCTCGAAGAACTCGCGAAACTCGGGCGGCGCCTGCTCGAGTCCGGGGAAACCGCGCGGACCGCCCTCGCTGACCTGGGTGGTCGATATGTTGACCACGCCCGGCAACAGCCCGTCGACCAAGTCGGCGAAGCTCTCCGGCGCACCACGCGCATGTGCCGTGCCCACACTCTGCACGGTTGCGAACAGCGCCACGACCAGCGCCGTGAACACGGCCACGGCGACCGATTGACGACGAGGGTAGTATCGCAGCTGAGTCACGAACGGCTCCCGGTTTCGCGTTCCGCGCCGGCCGCACCGGCGCTCATGATAAGCTCGAACGAGTCTGATGATCACGAAATATGGCAGCCTTGGGGCGCCGCGCCAATGGGCCCGTCGGCCTCGCGCGGACGTGATCAGCCCCGGATCAACCAGACCAGCAGGACACCGACCGCCGCCGCCGCCAGCCCGGCGGCGCGCAGGACACTGTCCGATACCTCGAGCGCCTGCGCCATCATCCGCTTCATGCCGCCCGGAAAGGCGGCGTAGAGCGCCCCTTCGATGACCAGCACCAGCGCGACGGCGGCGTAGAGATCGTGCATCGGCCGGCCGCGCCCGAGATCAATCGGCGCTGTTGCGGCCCCGGATATCTCCGAAGTACTCGAAGAAGTCGTTGCGGTCCGGGGGCGCCACGTAGGTTGTCGCTTCGCCGCCCAGCGCGCGCCGGTACTCCGCCATGCTCTTCCAGAACCGGTAGAACTCGACATCGCGGCCAAAGGCGTTGTTGGCGATCTCCTGCGCCTGGGCATCGCCCTCGCCGCGGATGATTTCGCCGTCGCGGGAGGCCTCGGCGACGATGACGCGCGACTGCTTGTCGGCCTCGGCGCGGACGCGCCGCGACTCGCGCTCGCCCTCGAAGCGGATGCGCCGCGCCTCCTGCTCGCGCTCGGTGGCCATCCGCTCGAACACCGCCTGGGTGTTCTTCTCGGTCAGGTCGACGCGCTTGAGCCGGACGTCGAGCACCTCGATGCCGTACTGCTCGGCCTCCCGCGAGACGTTGCGCGAGATGGAGTTCATCAGCTCGGAGCGCTCGGCGGACAGGAGCGTCCGGATGTCGGTCGAGCCGAAGGTCCGGCGCAGGTTCGAGTTGATGAAGGTGCTGAGCTGCTCCTCCATCGCCCTCTCCGTGCTGATCCGCTTGAAGAAGGTTTCGGGGTCTACGATCCGGTAGCGCGCATAGGCGTTAACCACGATCTGGCTCTGGTCGACGGTCGGGATCTCCTCGACCTGGGCGTCGTATTCGAGCACCCGCTTGTCCAAGTGGATCACCGACTGCCAGGGCATCTTGAAGTGCAACCCGGCGTCGAACACGGCCTTCTTGATCGCGCCGAACTCGAGCACCAGCGACTGCTGCGTCTGGTGCACTGTGAAGAAGGACGAAAAGCCGACGAAGGCGAGTATCGCCAGCAGGCCGATCCCGATGAAGCCGCGCACGCCCATCAGTTGCCTCCCTGCGCCGGAGCCGGCGCCGAGCCCGAGCCGCCCGCGGCCGCGCCGCCCTCGGTCTCCTGCGTTGTCCGGCGCCCCTTGTTCAGCTCGTTGAGCGGCAGATAGGGCACCACGCCGCTGCCGCCCAGCTCGTCGATCAGGGTCTTGTCCATGCGGGACAGCACCTCCGACATGGTTTCGAGATAGATGCGCTGGCGCGTCACCTCGGCGTTGTTCTGGTACTCGCCGTAGACCGCCAGGAAGCGCGAGGCCTCACCTTCGGCCTCGTTGATGCGGGTCTGCCTGTAGCCCTCGGACTGGGCGCGGATCTGGTCGGCCTGTCCCTGGGCTTCCTGCACCACCTGGTTGCGGTAGGCCTGGGCCTGGTTGATCGTGGTCTGCCGGTTCTGCTCGGCGGTCTCGACGTCGCGGAATGCGTCGAACACGTCGCCGGGCGGCGGGTCGGTGCGCTGCAGCTCGACCGACATGACCTGCACGCCGGCGCCGTAGCCGTCGAGGATGCCCTGGATCAACTCGCCGGCCTCCTCCTCGATCGGGCCGCGGCCCTCGGTGCGCACGAACTCGAAGCGCGACTTGCCGACGATCTCGCGCAGCGCCGCCTCGGTCGCGTCCTTCACCGAGGTCTGCGGCGCCCGGATGTTGAACAGGAAGTCCATCACGCCCTCGGGCGGGGGCTCCTGACCCAAATTCTCCAGCCCCTCGGCCGAAACGCGCCACAACACGGCGGCGCGGATATTGATGATGTTGCGGTCGCCGGTGAGCATCAGGCCGTCGTCCGCGACCATGCTGGCCGCGGGCGAGCGGTCGTTGGAGCCATCGGGGGCGCCGACCACGGTCAGCCGCTGGCCCTGGACGTTGGGCGTCTCGACCGCGCCGATCGGCGCGGGCCAGTTGAAGTGCAGGCCCTCGGGCGTGGTATTGCGCACCTTGCCGAACACCAGCTCGACGCCGATCTCGCGCGGCTCCACGCGGTAGAGGCCGGTGACCATCCAAACGATCGCCAGGGCGATCACGATCAGCGCGATCACCTTCCAGCCGCCGAAGCCGCCCGGCAGGAACCGCTTGAAGCGGTCCTGGCTGCGCTTGAGCATCTCCTCGATGTTCGGCTGCTGCGGTCCGCCGCCGCGTCCGCCGCCGCCCCAGGGGCTCTGGCCGCCGCCTCCGCCGCCGCCCCAGGGGCCGCCGCCGCCCTGATTGCTCCAAGGCATGTTCGTCCTCGCTTACCGGTCCGGGCCGCGGACCTTTCCTGTGATCGAGTGCCGCTCTATATGACAGCTTGGCCCCGGGGGCGTAAAGCCCGGCAGTCGCGCTGCCGAGGGGCATATTGGCCCCACCCTAGAGAAATCAAGGCAATGGCCGAAGCGACCGAAGACGCTGTTCTCCACGCACTGCGATCGATCAGGGATCCATCGAGCGGCGATGACGTCGTCAGCCGCGGCATGGTCCAGGGACTTGTCCTCAAGCAAGGGAATGTCGGCTTCGCCCTGGAAGTGCCGCCCGACGCGGGCGAGGCCATGGAGCCCGTGCGCAAGGCCGCCGAAGAAGCGGTGCGCGAGGTCCCCGGCGTGCTGTCGGTGACCGCGGTGCTCACCGCGCACCGCGGCGCCCCGGGCGATGCACCGGCCCAGCCTCAGCAGGCCCGGCACCAGCACGGACACGAGCAGGAACCGCAGCGCGAGATGGCGCCCGGCGTCAGGCATATCGTGGCCGTGGCCTCGGGCAAGGGCGGCGTCGGCAAGTCGACAACTGCGGTCAACATCGCGCTCGGCCTGGCCGCGGCGGGGCACAAGGTGGGCGTGCTCGACGCCGACATCTACGGGCCATCGATCCCCCGCATGCTCGGCATCCGCGGCAAGCCGACCTCCGACGGCAAGACGCTCGATCCGATGAAAAACTACGGCCTCGAGGTCATGTCGATGGGATTCCTGGTCGACGAGGAAACGCCGACCATCTGGCGCGGCCCGATGGTGATGAGCGCGCTCGAACAGATGTTGCGCGACGTCAACTGGGGCACCCTCGACGTCATGGTGGTCGACATGCCCCCGGGCACCGGCGACGCTCAGCTCACCATGGCGCAGCGGGTGCCGCTGGCGGGCGCCGTGATCGTCTCGACGCCGCAGGACATCGCGCTCGCCGACGCGCGCAAGGGCCTCAACATGTTCAGACGCGTGGACGTGCCGGTGCTCGGCATCGTCGAGAACATGAGCTACTACCTGTGCCCGCACTGCGGCGAGCGATCGGAGGTGTTCAGCCACGGCGGCGCACGCACCGAGGCGGAAAAGCTGGGCCTCGACTTTTTGGGCGAGATCCCGCTCGACATCGTCATCCGCGAGACCTCGGACGGCGGCCGTCCCATCGTGGTGGCCGATCCGGACTCGCCGCACGCCGCGGTCTACCGGAAGATCGCCGACGCGATCTGGGCCAAGCTGTCACAGGGCCAGCGCGCGGCGCCGCGCATCGTGGTGCAGTAGCGGCGTCCCGAAACCCGAAACCGCAACGCAAAACTGCCAGGTCCTGCCCCTGCGCGCGACACTCGGTGGCCGGTGCACGGCCCGAAACGTGCGCCTGCGTAGCGTTGGCGTTTGACCGCCTTCGAGCGATCGGGTACCCGTTCGCCGAGGGGTAGTCATAGGTATAGCTGGGGGAAGCCCGATGAGCCTGGAAACGGTGACCGCGGCGGTCGAGAACAAGGTGGCGACATCCGAAAATTCGCTCGGCTCCACGGTCAAGTTCGCTTTCGACGAGGGGGTCATCTACATCGACGGCAAATCCCAGCCGATGAGCGTCAGCAACGACGACGTCGATGCGGACTGCACCATCCGCATGTCCCTGGAAGACTTCCGGGACATGGTCGACGGCGAACTGGACCCGACCATGGCCTACATGACCGGAAAGCTGAAGATCGAAGGCGACATGAGCGTCGCCATGAAGCTCAGCTCCGTCCTCTGAGCGAGATTCGCCCGCGCCGCGGCCGGCTGCGGCTCCCGGGCAAAGCGGGCGGAGCACATCATGGTCGCGCTTTCCAGACTGATGGAGCGATGGCGCTCCGCCTTTGACCGGACGAAAACGCCGGCGCTCGGTCTCCTTTGGCCGGGCGGCTCGCCGCCCCTCGCGCATATCCGCCGGGCGGAGCTGATCTCGGCCCGGGTCCGGGTCATTTCCCTGGTCATGGCGCCGGTGACGGCGATTTGGATCGCCGTCGACGCGGCGCTCTTGCCGGCGACCCTTTGGGGACCCCTCGCCGCCGGTCGAATCGTGACGGCGCTCGCCTTCTTCCTGCTCGCGGTGACGGAGCGGGGTTCGCGCAGCGTGCGGCGGACGCAGGCGCGCGTCGTTGCGCTGTTCGCCATCCCGACGCTGTTCTACTTCTACGCTTCGGGCATCCTGCCCCAAGGCGGCGCGGAGAGCGCGGCGGGCGGGCTCCTGACGGCTTACGAATTGATCCACTTCGTCGTCGTCGGCGCCGTCGCGCTCTTCCCTCTGACGGTCGTCGAATCCGCGATCGTCGTGCTGCCGGTGATCGCCGGCAAGGTCCTGGGCACCGTCCGTCTGGCCGGGGCGGACGCATGGGGCGACGAAATGGCGTTCGTGTGGCTGCTCGGCGTCATGTCGGCGGTTGCCGCCGCCGGCGCGGCCAGCCAGCTCCACTTCATGCTCGCGCTCTTGCAACGAGCCTCGCGCGACCTCCTCACCGGGGCATTGACCCGCGCAGTCGGGGAGGAGCTGCTGGCGCTGCATTTCAGCCAGTCGCGGCGTGCGGAACGACCTTTGTCGCTGGTGTTCGTCGATCTCGACGGCTTCAAGTCGGTCAACGACCGTTTCGGCCACGAGGCCGGCGACATGGTGTTGCGCCGATCGGCCGACACGATCCGCCGCAAGGTCCGCGACGGCGACGCGGTCGTGCGCTGGGGCGGCGACGAGTTCATGATCCTCCTGCCCGGCGCTTCGCTGGCCGCCGGCGCGATGGTGGTGGCGCGCCTGCAAGAGAGCGGCCTCGCGCGTCGGCCCGACGGCGGCGAGCAGCACGCCAGCTTCGGCATCGCGGAGATGATCGAGGACCGCGCGGGCGATTGGCAGCATCTGGCGCGCATCGCCGACGAACGCGTCTACGCCGAGAAAGACGAAATTCTTCGGCGGCGCCGGGGCGCAGCCTGACCCGTTCGCCAAGGCTGGCAGGCGGACAGGTGCCGGCGCTCGGCTGGACGCCGCACCCGGGATTGCTATAGGACCTTCCGGGCCGAACCTGCGCCGCCGCGCGGCGTCCGTTGCGAGGGAGTAAGCGTCCATGGCCATCGCGGACAGCGTCACGATCGTCACCGGCTCGGCGACCGGGCTGGGCGCCGCCGTCGCGCGTCAGCTCGCCGCCAAGGGCGGGCACGTGGTGATCAACTACACCAAGTCCGAGGCCGAGGCGCGGGAGACGATCGCGGCGTGCGAGAAGCTGGGCGCGCAGACGCTGCTCGTGCAGGCCGACGTCGCCGACGACGACGACTGCCGCCGCATGGCCGAGGCGGCGGTCGGCCAATGGGGCCGCATCGACGCGCTGGTCAACAACGCCGGCATCACCGCCTTTGCCGACCACGACGACCTCGATGCGCTGAGCGCCGAGGATTTCCAGCGGCTCTACGCGGTCAACGTCGTCGGCCCCTACCAGATGATCCGCGCCTGCGTACCGCACATGAAGGCCGCGGGCCGGGGCGCGGTGGTCAACGTCTCCTCGATCGCGGGCGTGACCGGCATCGGCAGTTCGGTCGCCTACGCAGCCTCCAAGGGTGCGCTCAACACCATGACGCTGTCGCTCGCCCGTGCGCTTGCGCCCGAGATCCGGGTCAACGCCATCTGTCCGGGCTTCATCGGCAGCCGCTGGTTCCAGGACCGGCTGGGACCGGAGGGCTATGCCAAGATGGTCGAGAACGTGAAGGGCATGACGCCGCTCAAGGCCGCGAGCTCGCCCGACGACATCGCCGAGACCGCGGTGTGGCTGCTCGAAGGTGCGCGGCACGTCACCGGCGAGACCATCATCGTCGACGCCGGCCTGCACCTCAACTATGCCCCGCTGGTCGCGCGGTAGGGGTCGCCTTCCGCCAGAGACGAGCGCCTACGCGCCCATCGGCTGCGAGCGCAGCGCGTCGTCGACCAACGCACCGATCTGGTCGTGCCAGCGATCGGGGGGAACCAGCAGCAGATCGATCCCGAACGGCAGCTCCTCGAGCGGGCGGTAGAGCGCGAGGTGCAGGAGTTGGAGCTGACGATCCAGCGTCGGGTTTCTCCAGTCGACGCCGGCCAGTTCGTTGGCCAGGAGCTGAACCCAGGCTGCCTCTTCGTCGTCCTCGGGCAGCACGTAACCCACGCGCATGAACTGATGCACCAGCGACGCCATCACCCCGACCGGCGACTCCTCGAAGTCGTCGTTGGTCCACTCGGCGAAGAACAGCGCGTGGCGCAGCCGGGCCAGGAAGGCCCCGAACGCTTCGTCGCGGTTGGCGACGACGCGCAGATAGCGGTGGAACATTGCGTCGGCGGCCAGCGCCCGAACCAATGCTACGTCGATCGGCGTCCGCGCCGCCTCCGCCGGGTCGTCCGACAGGCCGTGCTTCTGCTTCAGTTGCCGTACGACCTGCGCCGAGACATCGTCCGGCCGCGCGAACACTTCGGTGTCGGGCGAAATGCTGTCGAACATGTGGTCGCACCCCTTCCCCTGGGACCAGGGTGATCATGGGTGCCATTCGTTTAGATTCCGTTGCCCGCCTTGCGCCCGGCGGCGGCGGGCACCAAGCTAGGCCCCCGCACCGCACAGGGGGAGACCGCGTGGACTTCCAGCTCACCGACGACCAGCGCGCGCTGCAGGAAACCGCGCGGCGCTTCGTGCGCGAGAGGATGGCCGGCCTGGCCGAGGAGCTCGAGGCATCCAACGAGCCGCTCTCCCATGATTGGCGCCGCCGGCTGGGCGAAATGGGCTTCCTAGGCGTCAACCTGCCCCGGAAGTACGGCGGCATGGGCCTGGGCCATCTCGAGGCGATCCTGGTGCTCGAGCACTTCGCCACCGTCTCCCCCGCCCTCGCTCACCCGGTATTCGAGGCGCTGGTCGGCCCGTGCTGGTCGATCGTCCATTTCGCGTCCGAGGCGCTGCGCGCGCGCGTGATCCCCAAGGTGGTGACCGGCGAGACCGTGGTGGCGGTGTCGATGTCCGAGCCCGATGCCGGCTCGGCGCTGACCGACCTCAAGACCCGCGCCGAAGTCAAAGGCGACAGGGTCGTGCTCGACGGCATGAAACGCTGGTGCACCGGCGGCGGCCACGCCGAGGGCTATGTCGTCTACGCGCGCATGTCCGACGCGCCGGGCGCGAAGGGCATCGGCGCGGTCTATGTCGAGAAGGAGGCCAAGGGCCTGTCGTTCGGCCCGCGCGAGGCGCTCATGGGTTTCCGCGGCATCGCCTCGGCCGACATCTACTTCGACGGCGTCGAGGTGCCGGCGGAGAACGTCATCGTGCCCGCGGGCGGCTTCCCGAAGCTGATGGAAGCCTTCGACCTCGAGCGCTGCGGCAACGCCACCATGACGCTGGGCCTCGCCGCTGGCGCGCTGGAAGCAGCCACCGAGTATGTCCAGGAGCGCAAGCAGTTCGGCAAGCCCGTGGTCGACTTCCAGGCGGTGCAGCTCAAGCTCGCCGAGATGGCGATGCGGGTCGAGGCCGCGCGCCTGCTGATCTACCGCGCGGTCAAGAACGCGTCGGATGGGCTGCCCAGCGTTTTCGAGTCCTCGGTCGCCAAGTGCTTCTCGAACGAGATGGCGCGCGAGGTGTGCGGCCATGCGCTGCTGCTCCACGGCGCCTATGGCTACTCCAAGGAGTTCCCGCTCGAGCGGCGCCTGCGCGACGCCTGGGGCTGGGGCATCGCCGGCGGCACCGTCGACATCCAGAAGATCAACATCGCTTCGGCCATGATCGGCCGGCGGTTCGACCAGAGGCGCTGAGCCATGGATTTCCGCCTCACCGAGGACCAGGCGAGCGTGCGCGACGCGGTCACCCGCCTGTGCGCGCGCTTCGACGACGCCTACTGGCTGGAGAGGGACCGCACCGGCGCGTACCCGCTGGACTTCCACGCCGCGATGGCCGCGGGCGGCTGGCTGGGCATCGCCATGCCCGAGGCGGTGGGCGGCGCCGGCATGGGCGTGGCCGACGCCGCGGTGCTGATGCACACGGTGGCACGCTCGCCCGGCGCGATGGCGGCGTGCTCGTCGATCCACCTCAACGTCTTCGGGCCCCACGCGGTGGTCGTCCACGGCACGCCCGAGCAGCAAGAGCGGATGCTGGGCCCGCTGATCCGCGGCGAGACCAAGGCCTGCTTCGGCGTCACCGAGCCCGACGCCGGCCTCGACACCACCAGCATCTCGACCCGCGCCGAGCGCACCAACCGCGGCTATTCGATCCACGGCAAGAAGATCTGGACCAGCTCGGCCCAGGTCGCGGACAAGATCCTGCTGCTCGCCCGCACCACGCCGCGCGACAGGTGCGCGAAGCCCACCGACGGCCTGTCGCTGTTCTTCACCGACCTCGACCGCGACCATGTCGACGTGCGCGAGATCCCCAAGATGGGCCGCGCCGCGGTCGATTCGAACGAGCTGTTCTTCGACGGCATGCCGGTCCCGGCCGACGACCTGATCGGCGAGGAGGGCCAGGGCTTCCGCTACCTGCTCCACTCGCTCAACCCCGAGCGCATCCTGGTCGGGCTCGAGGCGGTGGGCATCGGCCAATACGCCATCGAGCGCGCGGCGCGCTACGCCTGCGAGCGCGTCGTCTTCGGCCGGCCCATCGGCCAGAACCAGGCGGTCGCGCACCCGCTGGCCGAGAGCTGGATGGAACTCGAGGCTGCCTACCTGGTCGCGATGAACGCCGCCGCGCTGTACGACGCCGGCGAGCCCTGCGGGCCGCAGGCCAACGCGGCCAAGTATCTCGGCGCCGAGGCCGGCTTCCACGCCTGCGAGCGCGCCATGCTGGCCCATGGCGGCATGGGCTACGCCAAGGAGTTTCACGTCGAGCGGCTCTTGCGCGAAGTGATGATCACCCGCATCGCCCCGGTCAGCCGCGAGATGATCAAGAACTTCATCGCCGAGCGCGTGCTCGGCCTGCCCAGATCCTACTGAAACCCTGCCGAAGGTAGCCCATGCCCGGCCCACTCGACGGTATCCGCGTGCTCGACCTGTCCACGATCATCCTGGGTCCCACCGCGACCCAGATCATGGGCGACATGGGCGCCGACGTCATCAAGGTCGAGCCGCCCGAGGGCGACGGCACGCGCCAGCTCGGGCCGATGCGCAACGCCAACATGGGCGCGGTCTATCTGGGCTGCAACCGCAACAAGCGCTCGGCCGTGCTCGACCTCAAGCGGCCCGAGGCGCGCGACGCGCTCCTGCGCCTGGTCGAGACCGCCGACGTCTTCCTCCACGCCATGCGCCCGCAGGCGATCGAGCGGCTGGGCCTGACCTACGACGAGGTGGCGGCCGTGAACCCGCGCATCGTCTATTGCGGCACCTACGGCTACCGCGCCTCCGGGCCCTATGGCCGCAAGCCCGCCTACGACGACATGATCCAGGCCGGCTGCGGCCTCGCCGGGCTGTTCGAGCGGCGCGACGGGCAGCCCGCCTACGTGCCCAACGCGGTGGCGGACAAGGTCTCCGGGCTGGTGGTGGTCTACGCGCTGTCGATGGCGCTGTTCCACCGCGAGCGCACCGGCGAGGGCCAGGCGGTCGAAGTGCCGATGTTCGAGAGCATGGTCGCCTTCACCATGGCGGAGCACCTCTACGGCCGCTATTTCGACCCGCCCATGGGCGGCGCGGGCTATCCGCGCCAGGTTTCGCCCGGCCGCCGCCCCTACCCGACCAAGGACGGCTATGTCGGTGTCCTGCCCTTCTCCGACAAGCAGTGGAAGGCCGTGTTCGAGCTGGCCGGCCGGCCCGACCTCGCCGAGGACCCGCGCTTCGGATCGCTGACCGCGCGCGGCGACAACATCGACGCGCTCTATGCCGAGCTCGAGACCATGATGACCGCGCGCACGACCGCCGAGTGGGTCGACGAGTTCGATGCCGCCAACGTGCCCGCCATGCCGGTGCACGCGGTCGACGCCGTGCTCGACGACGAGCACCTCGCCGCCACCGGCTTCTTCCGACCCTTCGAGCACGAGACCGAGGGCCCGATGGTCGCCATGGATCTGCCGGTCCATTTCTCGCGCTCTCCCGGGGCGATCCGCCGCGGCGCCCCCCGGCTGGGCCAGCATACTGCCGAGGTTTTGCGTGAAGCGGGGCTGGGCGAAGCGGAGATCGAGGCACTGACCGCGTCTGGCGCAGCGGTCGTCGCCTAAGCCGCCAGCCCGTGCTTGCGCAGGAACGCCTCCATCAGCGCCGCGCAGCGCTCGGGCTTCTCGACCTGCAGGAAATGCGAGGTGCCCTCGACGAAGGAATAGTCGACGGGCAGTTCCTCGCTCATGGCGCGGCAGACGCGGGCGGGCTGGCCGGCGAACTCGCCCTCGGGGTCGGCGCCGACGATCTTCACCGGCACGGCGATCCCGGCCAAGCCGGGCCAGACCGTGGGATCGATATTGGTCTCGAACACCGACGCCTCGAGCTCGCGCGGGCAGGCCAGCGTCCAGGCCTCCTTCTCGCCGCCGCCCGGGTTCTCGCGCAGCGTGGCGCGGGCCATCAGCTCGTGCGCGCCCTTGACCCAGCCGCGGTGCGCCTTGCGCATCGCCATCTGGAACGCGAGATAGCGCGGGTCGGCATAGCCGGTGGGCCGTCGCCGCGCGCGCGACGACATTTCCTCCATGTGCGCGTGCTGCCCTGCCTTGAGCGGATGGCCCTCGCGCGGGCAGAAGGGCGGGTCGAACAGCACCAGGGCGTCCCAGCGGGGACCGGCCTCGCGCAGGTGCAGCGCCGCGGCGATCGCGGACAGCGAATGGAACACACCGGCCACCGGGCGCGCGCCGAAGGCGTCGTCGATGCCCCGGCGCACCGCCTCCATGTCGGCGGCGAAATGCGCCCAGTCGTGGCCGCGGGCGCCATGTGTCAATGCCGATCGTAATTTCCCCAGAAGTGGCGAGGTAAATTTCCCCAGTTTG
>CAZMTC010000098.1:0-11758 GCA_964569105.1 uncultured Alphaproteobacteria bacterium
CCTGCCGCGACCGCAACCGCATCGCGCTCCAGGGCGACCTTCTGGGCCTTTCGGTGCTGGGTGTGCGCAACGTGGTGATGATGACCGGAGACGACCCGTCCGTGGGCGACCAGCCCGACGCCAAGCCGGTCTTCGACCTCGACACTCGCGCGCTGCTGCGCGCCGCGCGGGCCATGCGCGACGAGGCGGTCATGCCCTCGGGCCGCGCGCTCCAGACCGCACCCGACCTCTATATCGGCGCGACCGACGCGGTCACCGAACCCGACGCCGGCTGGTCGCCCGGTCGCATCGCCGCCAAGGTCGGCGACGGCGCCCAGTTCATCCAGACCCAGTTCTGCTACGACCTCGGCCTGCTCGTGCGCTGGATCGCCCGCCTGCGCGACGAGGGGCTGGCCCAGCGCGCCCACTTCATCGTCGGCCTGGGCCCGCTGCGATCCGCCAGGTCGGCCCGCTGGATGCGCGACAATCTCGGCCCGGTCTCGATCCCCGACGACGTGGTCGCCCGGCTCGAGGGCGCGGCCGACCCCGAGGAGGAGGGCATGGCCGTCTGCGCCGAGCTGATGCGGGCCTATGCCGAGCTGCCCGGCGTCGCCGGCGTCCACCTCATGGCCCCGGCCAACGCCGCCCGCATCCCCGAGACGGTCGAGCGCTCGGGCCTCCTGGGCGCGCGGCGCGCCTCCGCCTAGGCCGCCACCACCCGGCGATACAGGTGCCACGTGGCATGCCCCAGCACGGGGATCACCACGGCCAGCCCGACGAACATCGGGATCGCGCCGAGCAGCAACAGGCCGGCGACGATCGCGCCCCAGGTCACCATCGGCACCGGGTTGGCGACCACCGCGGCGACCGAGGTCGCGACCGCCGTCATCGCGCCGACGTTGCGATCGACGAGCAGCGGGAACGACACGACTGACAGCGCCAGCGCAACCACGGCGAATAAAGCGCCCACGACGTTGCCGATGAGGATCAGTTGCCAGCCTTCGGCCGTCGTGAACAGCCGCTCGACGAAACCACCCAGCGAACCCGGCGTGCTCGGGCCCAGGGTATCGACATAGATGCCCATCGCCGCCCACAGCCACAGCGCGAACCATGCGACCATGACTGCGCCCAGCAGCAGGATCGACCAGATCGAGGACGAGCGCAGCACGTCGAAGGCGTTTCGCCAGCTTATCGCCTGACCCTGCTCGCGCCGGCGGCTCATCTCGTAGAGCCCCACGGCCACGAAGGAGCCGAGCAGTGCGCAGCCCGCGACGAAGGGGAAGGCGAGCTGCAGCAGCCCCTGGTCGAGGGTGAGCCGCAGCACGACAATCATCAGGATCGGGTAGATCAGCCCGAGGAATGCGTAATGGGTGGGCTTGGCACTGAAATCATCCCAGCCGCGGGCCAGCGCGACCCGGAGATCGTCCAGTCCGATGCGCCGGACCGCGATCTGGCCCAGGTAGGATGGGGTGGAGCGGGTGCTGTCCCATTGGTTCGCCATGACGGTACCTCCCGAACGGGTTGGGCCCGGCAGCCACGTTTTCCCCACCTGCGCAACCGACCCCGCCGGACACTTGGTCGGCCTCCGCGCACGGCCCGATGCAGGACCGTACCCATGATATAGGTGCGGCGGATTGTCGCGGCTAGGGGGTGACCTGGACGCCGGCGCTCAGTCCTGACGCAGCACCGGCGGCGTGTCGATGTTGGTCACCCGAAACGGTCGCGTCACTTCGTCGTGCTCGGTGATCGAGACGTACTCGCCCACCTTGAAAGTGTGGCGGTCGAACTGGAAGATCGGCTCGTCGTCGTCGTCGCCCGGGGCGTAGGAGAACACCCAGTTGCCGTCGCGCGTGCGGGTGAGGATGCCGCGCTCGTCTTCCTCTCCCTCCCAGAAGCGCCAGACGGTGCAGGCTTGGCCGTACTCCTTCCATTCTTCGGGGTCGAGGTGGCCGTCCTCGTCGAGGGGCGCCACGAACTCGTAGCCGTGCGCGCGGCTGCCCTCGGGGAAATCCTTGGTCCGGGCCAGCTCCAGCCGGATCAGCTTCAGGGCCATGTCGGCGACTCCGTCTTCTGGGTTCGGCGCGAGTATAGGCGACGCGCCGGGGCGAACGCCATTGATCCGGATCAAGCGCTCATGCGAGCCCGAGCGCGCGTCGAGCGGCGGCGATCACTGTCCGCGGATCGTCGTCTGCGTTCACCGCGTGCCAGCCGCGCGGCGGCCGCGGCCCGCGGCCCTTTGTCTTCCTGCGAATGAAATCGGCGTCGGCATCCGAAGCGTCGGGGCCGCGCCGCTCGGCGCGCTCGGCGCGCTCCTCGACCGGCGCCTCGAGCCACAGGCCCGCGAAGTCCGCGTCCGCGTCCGCCGCCGCTTCCTCGATGCCGCGGCGGTAGACGCCTCCGCCGAACACCGCGTCGGCCACCGCGCCGTGCCCCGCCGCGGCCACCGTGCCGGCGCGTTCCAACACCGTGCGATAAACCCGCTCGGTCGCCTCGGGCGTGTATTCCGGCTTGGGCAGCCTGGCCGTCGGCTCCACTCCCGCCAGCTCCTTGCGCGTCACGTCCGAGCGGAGCACCACCGCCCCCGGCGCCGCGCCAATGTCCGGCGCGAGCGCGCGCGCGACGGTCGTCTTGCCGCTGCCCGGCAGCCCGGCCACGGCCACGACCCGCGCCGGGGGTGGGTCGAGCAGCGTCCGCGCGAGATCCAGATAGGCGCGCGCCTCGCGCCGCTTGGCGTCGGCCTTCTCGCCCTCCGCTTGGTTGCTCAGCCCGGCCGCCGTCGCCGTGACCAGCGCGCGAATGTTGGCGCGGAACGACAGGAACACCGGCAGCGCGGCGAGCCCCTCGTAGTCGTGCGTCGCCTCGAGATAGGCGTTGAGCACCGCGTTCCCCAGCGGCCGCAGGTCGCGGTGTTCCAGATCCATCAGCAGGAAGGCGAGGTCGTAGAGGACGTCGATCTCGGCCAGCGCGTCGTCGAACTCGATGGCGTCGAACAGGGTCGGAACGCCGTCCTGCTCGAAGATGTTGCGCAGGTGCAGATCGCCGTGGCAGTGGCGCACGCAACCCGCCGCGCGCCGCTCGTCCAGCAGGGGCACGATCCGGTCGAGCGTGGCGAGCGTGGCGTCGAACAGGCGGTCGACCTCCTCGGGGCCAGCCACGCTGTCGGGCACGTCGTCGTGGAAGGCGGTGCGGTTGGTCTCGATCGCGGCGCGCAGATTGCCGGCGAAGTCGGTGTCCGGGCGCCGTTCCGCCGCCACGTGGAACTCGGCGATACGCGCCGCCAGCGCGCGCATCCGCTCGACATCCAGGGCACCTTCGTCGGCCAGCCGGTCGTAGAGTGTCGTCGGGTCGAAGCGGCGCATGCGCAACACCCAGTCGACCGGCTCGCCCGAGCCGTCGAGCGCCAGCGACCCGTCGGCCTCGCGCGTCACCGGCGCGGCGTCGAGGTAGATGTCGGGCGCGGTGCGCCGGTTGATCGCCACCTCGCGCTCGCATATTTCCCGCCGGATCTCGGGCGTGGAGAAGTCGAGATAGGGGTACTTCACCGCGCGCTTGAGCTTGATCGCACGGTCGCCGGCCAGGAACACGATCGAGATGTGGGTATCGATGCGCTCGACCTCGCGTGCGTTTCCATGGGTCTCCGGCCGCGCAAGCAGCGCGATGGTGTCGCTCTGGTCCTCGGTCTGCATGTCCTGGTTCCGTCCAACCGGATTGTGCCCCGCCGCCCGCGCGCTTGCGGTTGCGTGCGCACAGCCGAATTCCTCTCGACCCGCGCGTCGACGGAACCTACCTTAGCCTCAATCTGACCGCCGGGGCGACGGATGCAACCGTTCGAGCCGCCGGCCCGGGACGCTGGAGGACACGAAATGCCCCGCACGGCGCAGAAGTTGGCGACGGTCGACCCGATCTGGGCCGACATCCGCGAGGAAGCCCTCGCCATGGCCCAGAGCGAGCCGCTCCTGGCCAGTTTCCTCCACGCCACCGTGCTCAACCACGACCGGTTCGAGCAATCGCTGAGCTTCCACCTCGCCCAGAAGCTGGGCTCGATGGAGGTGTCGGCCATGCTGATGCGCCAGGCCTTCGACACCGCCTTCGAGGCGGACCCCGAGATCGGAGCCGCGATCCGCGCCGATGTGGCCGCGGTGTTCGATCGCGACCCCGCCTGCAACAGCTATCTGGAGCCGCTGCTCTATCTCAAGGGCTTCCACGCGCTGGTGTCCTACCGGGTCGCCCACTGGCTGTGGAGCGAGGGCCGCAAACCCCTGGCCATGTACCTGCAGAACCGCATGTCGGAGCAGTTCGGCACTGACATCCACCCGGCGGCGAACATCGGCCGTGGCATCATGATCGATCATGCCACCTCGGTGGTGGTCGGCGAGACCGCCGTGATCGAGGACGATGTCTCGATGCTGCACGAGGTGACGCTGGGCGGTACCGGCAAGGAGACGGGCGACCGCCATCCCAAGGTCCGCCGTGGTGCGCTGATCGGCGCCGGCGCCAAGATCCTGGGCAACATCGAGGTCGGCGCTCATTCGCGCGTCGGCGCGGGATCCGTCGTGCTCGAGAACGTGCCCTCGGAATGCACCGTGGCCGGCGTGCCCGCCAAGGTCGTCGGCTGCGCCGGGTCGGAGCGGCCGGCGCGCGACATGAAGCAGAATTTCCTGGCCGAGCCGGACTACTCCATCTAATCATCGCCTCCGCGACACACGCGGGCGCGCTTCCCGGCGACGCCCCGACAAGCCGCCACGACGGGGAATCATGCGCATCGTGGTCATCGGCGCCGGCGTCGTCGGCGTCTCCACCGCCTATGAGCTTGCCCATGACGGTCACGAGGTGGTGGTGGTCGACCGGCAGCCCGAGCCGGGGCTGGAGACATCCTTCGCCAACGCAGGCCAACTCGTCCCCGGGCATTCGGAGCCGTGGGCGGCGCCGGGCGTGTGGCGACTGCTGCTGCGCTGGCTCGGGCGGCCCGACGCGCCGCTGCTGATCCGGCCGCGGCTCGACCCCGCGCTCGCCGCATGGGGTCTTCGCTTCCTCGCCAACACGCGTCGCAAGCGGTTCGAAGCCAATCTGCATGCCGCGGTCCGACTGGGCGTCTACGGGCGCGACATGCGCAACCGGGTCCTGTCCGACACGGGGATCGATTGCGGCTACCACGAGGCGGGATCGCTCAACTTCCACTGGTCGCAGAAGTCGCTCGACGCCGCCGCGGGCCATGCCGAACTCATGACCGAGTTGGGCTGCCCGACCGACGTGCTCGACGCGCGCGGTTGCGTCGAGGCGGAGCCGTCGCTCGCCGCCGTCGCAGATCGCATCGCCGGCGGCACCCTGTGCCGAATCGACGGCGTCGGCGACGCGCAGGTGTTCACCGCCGCGTTGGCCGAGCGCTGCTCCGCCGCGGGCGTCGACTTCCGCTACGGTGTCACGGTCCGCGCCGCGGAGCAGGACGGCGAGCGTGTCACGGCGGTCAATACGGACGAGGGGCCGCTCGAAGCCGATGCATTCGTCGTGGCCATGGGCAGCTATAGCGCGCCCTTCGCGCGCATGCTGCGCGTGCGCCTGCCGGTCTATCCGGCCAAGGGCTACTCGATCACCATGCCGCTCGCCGACGAGGCCGCGGCACCGCGCATGGGCCTGCTCGACGCGCAACGCAAGATCGCGCTCACCCGGCTGGGCGACCGACTGCGCGTCGCGGGCACGGCCGAGTTCGCCGGCTTCGACTGGAGTGACAGCCCTGCGCGCACCGATGCCATCGCCGAGGCCGCGCGCGAGGTGCTGCCCGATGCCGCCTACTATAGCCGGATCGTGACCTGGAACGGGCTGCGCGCGGCGACCCCCGATCATTTGCCGGTGCTCGGTCCGGCGCGCTACCCCAACCTGCACTTCAACACAGGCCATACATCGCTCGGCTGGACCAATGCGGCGGGGACGGCACGGATCGTCGCCGACCTGATCTCCGGCAGGACACCGGCCATCGACCCGGCACCTTACTCGATCGAGCGGTTCCGGCGGCTGTAGACCGTTTGTCGCGTCGCCGGCACCGGTCGGTTTGGTCGGGACGCACGCCCAATCATTCCCGGTCCGGCATGGCGTCGGGCGTGCCGTGCGGATGGTCCTCGGGAATGCCGGCGGGGTCCTGGTGGATGATCACCTCGGCGTTGGGGAAGGCCTCCAGGATTTCCGCCTCGACCTGGTCGGCGATGGCGTGGGCGCGGTAGAGCGACAGCGCGCCGTCCATCTCCAGATGGACCTGGATGAAGGCCCGGGTGCCAGAGCGGCGCGACCTCAGATCGTGCAGCGCAAGGACCTCCGGGTGAGACCGCGCGATGTCGACGATCCGCTGACGATCCTCGTCGTCGAGCTCCCGATCCATCAGGATGTCCAGAGCCTCCCGTGCGATGACCCAGGCGTTCGACAGGATATAGAGGGCGATGGCGATGCCGAAGATGGGGTCGGCGAGCGCCAACCCCAGACCCGCGGCCAGCAGCAGCGAGACGATCACACCCACGTTGACCAGCACGTCGCCCAGATAGTGCAGCGAGTCCGCGGAGATCGCGACCGATCCGGTGCGCCGTATAACCTTGCGCTGGTAGGTCACCAGCCCGACCGTCATCGCGATCGAGAAGAGCATCACCGCGATGCCCACCGTCCCGCTGCCGATCGGGACGGGGTCGAACAGCCGATGCCCCGCCGCGAACAGCAGGAACACGGCCGATCCGGTGACGAACGCCGCCTGGCCCAGCCCCGCGATCGCCTCGGCCTTGCCGTGGCCGAAGCGGTGCTCGCGGTCCGCCGGCTGGGTCGCGTGGTGGACCGCGAACAAATTGACGCCCGAGGCCAGGGCGTCGAGCATCGAGTCGATCAGCGTCGACAGCATCGCCACCGAGCCCGTCAGGGTCCAGGCGACCAGCTTGGCCAGGATCAGCACGCCGGCGACCGCGACCGCGGCGTAGGCCGCCCGCCGCATGAGCCGCGCGGCTTCAGGGTCGGCTTGCAATTGGGGGCCGAAGCCGGCCTCGGTCATGGCTCAACCCGCAGACATCGCTCGGCCTCGGCCTGGATGTGCTCCATCTCCTCGGCGGTCAGGCCGCCAGCATGCAGCCGCGCCCAGCCGAAATCGCGCTCCACCGCCTCGGTCGCGCAGTCGCAGAAGCGGGCGCACACCATGGCCGAAGAGCCTTCGCGCACGCAGCTCGCGCGGCATTGGTCGCGGAATGCTTCGATCAAGGCGGGATCGGTCGGCGGCGTCACGAACAGCCCTGCGAACAGGGCCAGCGCGACCAGCACCGGCTGATGGAGCAGGTAGATGATCAGGCTCTCGCGCCCCGACCAGACCAGCCCGCGCCGCACAGCGCCGCGCGGCTGCCAGTCGCGGACCCGGCGCGCGTTGGGGGCGTCCCCCGGCGCGTTCACGAACAGCCGGCCCAGCGCCATTCCGGCATAGACCGCCGCCAGCCAGGGCAGCAGCGGGACGTAGTCGGCGCTCTGCGGCTCGCGGGTCGTCAGCCCGACCCATTGCAGCCACGGGCTGTCGAAGACGGGCATACCCGGCTGGACGAAGCGCATCACGCCGAAGATGACCAGCGCGAGCAGCGTGAGCACTGGCCACGGCCAGTTGCGCGCCGGCAACACGATGAAGCTGGCCACCGCGACGAAATGCAGCACGCCGAACCAGATCGGGCTTTCGGGCGTCGCCACCAGGCTGAAGACGGTGATCGCCCCCGCGCCCGCCGCGATCCACAGGCGCCGGCGCACGAAACGCGGCCAGTCCACGCCGCCGCGCGTCGCCAGGATCAGCGAAACGCCCGACAGGCCGAGGAACGCCACCAGGATCGCATCGCGGAAGGCGATCCAACCCAGGTCGGTGTAGAGCGCCCAGTCGACATAGCCGAAATAGTCCAGGTCCCACACCGCGTGGTAGACGATCATGGCGGCCAGCGCGACGCCGCGCAGCGCGTCGATAGACGGATAGCGGCGGGTGCTCACGGATAGAGCCGCTGCGTCCGCCAGCCGCGGCCCTCTCGAACGTAAAGAATGCGCTCGTGCAGCCGGAATTTGCCCTCGCTCCAGAACTCGATGCGGTCGGGCACCACGCGGTAGCCCGACCAGTGCGGCGGTCGTGGCACCTTGCCGGTGCCGAAGCGTGCCGTCGCCTCGGCGACTCGTTTTTCCAACGCGAAGCGGCTCTCGAGCGGCCGTGACTGATCCGAGGCCCAGGCGCCTATCTGGCTCAGCCGGTGCCGGGTGGCGAAATATGCGTCGGCTTCTTCCGCCGAGACCGGCTCCACCGGCCCGTCGATCCGCACCTGCTTGTCGAGAGATTTCCAATGGAAGCACATGGCGGCCCTGGGGTTGTCGGCGAGCTGATGCCCCTTCTGGCTCTCGAGGTTGGTATAGAACACGAAGCCGCGCTCGTCGTAACCGCGCATCAACACCATGCGGACCGACGGCTGGCCGTCGGCGCCGACGGTCGCCAGGGCGCACGCCGTCGGGTTCGACGGTTCCCTGGCCTCGGCCTGTGCCAGCCAGTCGCGGAACCGGTCGAGCGGTTCGTTGTCCACCTCGGCAGGGGCGCGCTGGTCCATTCTCTGGCTCCTGTTCACGGGCTCACTATATGGTGCAGGGCGTGCGGCGGGCCAGCGGGACCTGTGTCATTTCGTCCACTTAATGTTCCTGCATGCAGCGACATATTCTCCTCGAGAGCGTGCCGTTCATCGCCGGTTCATCGCTCCAAGCTAGGCTGGCGATACAGTCGGCGGCCCGAGGGATGGGATGTCGGGCCCATGCGTAGTACTGCGAGGGTAGGGCCAAGCCACTACCGGACCTTGGGCGTATTTGCTAGTGTCCACAAAACGGGCCGCAGCGGCCCGGTGGACCTCGATCACAGGGGACATGGATCATGAACTTCGCGAAATCTGCCGCAGTCGTCGTTCTGGCGGGTTCGCTCGCCGCATGTCAGGGGGCCGGCGACAAGGAGGTCGGCGGCACCGTCGTGGGCGCGGCGCTCGGCGGCCTCTTGGGCTCGCAGTTCGGTTCGGGCGCCGGCCAGCTCGCGGCGACCGCCGCGGGCGTGGCGATCGGCGGCTTCATCGGCAATCAGGTCGGCCAGTCGCTCGATCGTGCCGACCAGGCCTATCACCAGCAGGCGAACCAGCAGGCTTGGAACGCACCCACCGGCACCACCTCGTCGTGGAACAACCCGCAGACCGGCGCGTCCGGCGCGGTAACGCCGCAGTCCGGCTACTACCGCGACAGCCAGGGCCGGCCGTGCCGCGACATGCAGCATCAGGTGAACTATCCGGACGGCTCGGCCGAGAACCGGGTGATCACCGAATGCCAGAATCCCGACGGAACCTGGGAGATCACCTCCTGATCCTTGCCGTCGGCACCGCATCGAACGGCCGGACCCCGCGCGGGCCGGCCGTTCCGATTCCGGCTCATTGCCGGTCGCCGGTCACGACCGGCTTGAGCGGCTTCGCCATGGCGTTGCGCTCGGCGCGCTCCATTTCGTCGAGTATCCGGGCGATCGGCCGCGTCTCGTCCTCGCTCCGCTCGCCGGGGCGGCCCAGCCCCAGTTCCAGCCCTGTATAGAGGTCGTAGAGCGTGGCTTCGTCGAGGTCGCGCGACAGCACCCATTCGTCGCCGGCGGTGCGACTGACGAACCGCGCCCGGTCGAGCCGTCGGAGCAGAACGTCGAGCCGGTCGGGCGGCGCCCCGGTAGCGTCCGACAGCGAATCGAGATCGAGGGGCTTGCCGGAGCGGCTCGCCTCGGCGAAGGCGCCCAGTGCAGCCAGTGCCAGCGTCATGCGCTCGCGCCCCACTTCCATGCCTGACGCCATGACGAAACGCCGCGCGCGCCACTCCGGCCCCGACGCGGCGACCTCGGCGCCGAACAACACCGCGCTCCAAGCCAGATACATCCAGATCAAGAACAGCGGCAACGCCGACAGCGCGCCGTAAATGGTCTCGTAAGACGGGAAGCTGGCGACATAAAGGCCGAAACCCTTCTTGAGCAGCTCGAACAGCACTGCACCCACCAGCGCGCCGAGGGCCGCATCGCGCAGCGCCACGCGGCGGAAGGGGAGGAACTTGTACATGACCGCCAGCCCCGCCACGACGAGGACGAAGGGAACCAGTTGGAGCAGCCAACCCAGTGGGCCCAGCACCGCATCGGCGCCCACGGTTTGGCCTAGTGCGAACAGGTAGCTCGACAGCGCCACCGAGGTGCCCAGCAGCATCGGGGCCAGCGTCAGGATCGCCCAGTAGATGATGAAGCGCAGCGCGACCGGTCGTTTGCGCACGACGCGCCAAATCTGGTTGAACGCGTTCTCGATCGTGTTGAGTAGCAGCAGCGCCGTCACCGCCAGCACCGCGATGCCCACGGCGGTGAGCTGACCGGTGTTCTGGGTGAAGCGGCCGAGATGCTTCTCCACCGTCGCGCCGGCGCTGGCGACGAAGTTCTCGAACAGGAAGCTCTGAAGCTGCTCGCGGATCGCGTCGAACACCGGGAAGGCGGCCAGCACCGAGAAGGCGATGGTCATCAGCGGCACCAGCGACAGCAGTGTCGTATAGCTCAGCGACGCGGCCACGTTCATGCAGCGGTCGTCGGCGAACCGTCGGCCGCAATGGGCGGCGTAGCTCGCCAGCCGTTCGCCCCACGCGCGCAGATTGTCCATGTCCCCTCCGAGGTGGTCCCAGGCGCTGCCACGATACCGCCGGGCGCGTCGCGCGGAAACCGCGCGCCCGTGGCCACGGCGCGGCGCCGGAGGATAGGATGTCTCCGGTCGACCACCGGGAGAGGCGCGGCAATGGACGAGAACCGCCGGCTCGAGGGCGCGGAGCGGCCGCTGATCGGCATCGGCGCCGTGGTCTGGCGCGAGCACAGGGTGCTGCTGGTGCGCCGGGCCAAGGAGCCGCGCATGGGCCATTGGGCGCTCCCCGGCGGCCGGCAGGAGCTGGGCGAAACCGTGTTCGAGGCGGCGGCGCGCGAGGTGCGCGAGGAGACCGGTATCGAGGCGCGGGTCACCGGCCTGCTCGACGTGGTCGATTCGATCCACCGCGACGCCGACGGCACAGTCGACTTTCACTACACGCTGATCGACGTGGCCGCCGAATGGGTTGCCGGCGAGCCGGTCCCGGCGGACGATGTGGACCGCGCACTGTGGGCCGATCCCGGCGATCTGGCCGCGTTCGATCTGTGGGACGAAACCGTGCGAATCATCGCACTTTCAGCCGAGCGGCGGGCGGCGGGGCGCCGTTGACCGGCGGGGCGGCTGGTGTACGATGCCCGGCCCTACGGGCAGCAACCCAGGACGAGGACCAAGCATGGCGGACGGCAAGGCGCTGATGGCGGGCAAGCGCGGCCTGATCATGGGCGTCGCGAACGACAAGTCGCTGGCCTGGGGTATCGCCAAGGCGACCGCCGATCACGGCGCCCAGCTGGCCTACACCTATCTGGGCGAGCAGCTCGAGCGGCGCGTGCGCCCGCTGGCCGAGCAGACCGGCTCGAACATGGTCGTGCCCTGCGACGTCACCGACGAAGCCAGCATGAAGGCCGCCTTCAAGACCATCGAGGACGAGTGGGGCGGCCTCGACTTCCTGCTCCACGCCATCGCCTTCTCGGACCGCGACCAGCTCAAGGGCCGCTACGTCGACACCAGCCGGGACAACTTCCAGCGCACCATGCTGGTCTCGTGCTACTCGTTCACCGAGTGCGCGCGCATGGCGGCGCCCTTGATGCAGCCGGGCGGCTCGCTGCTGACGCATAACTATTACGGCGCCG
>CAZMTC010000099.1:0-555 GCA_964569105.1 uncultured Alphaproteobacteria bacterium
AACGCCAGCTCGCGCTGATCCGGGTCGAGCTTCTCCGAGGACCGGCCGAACCGAGCGCGCTGGAACTCCTCGATCAGATGTTCGAGCCGCTCCGTGTAGGCCTTCAGCTCGGCCGCCTCGGCCGCCGCGCTGAGGCGCGCCCGGCGCTCCACCTCGACGAGCGCGCGCAGCGCCTCGGGCGGCAGCGCGGCGAGATTCGGCGTGTCGGGTCCCTGCAACATGACGCCACTCTATCGTCGGCCAGCCGGCCGCGACAGGCACGAGGGCCGGGCGAGTCAATTCGCCGCAGCCGGCCGCGCTGTCGGGCGCGCCGGCACCCGCGCCCAGTCGAGCCCCTCGAACAACGCTTCGAACTGCGCCCGCGACAGCTGCATCACCCCGTCGCGCACCGGCGGCCAGACGAACTTGCCCCGCTCCAGGCGCTTGTAGGTCAGCACCAGACCGGTCCCGTCCCACACCAGGACCTTGACCTTGTCGCCGCCTTTCGAGCGAAAGACCACCGTCAGCCCGGAGTGCGGGTCCAGGCCCAGCTCGTTCTGCACCGTCGCCGCCAGG
>CAZMTC010000099.1:565-11718 GCA_964569105.1 uncultured Alphaproteobacteria bacterium
GTCGTGGCCGCGGCGGAAGTCGACCGGCCGCGTCGCGATCACGATCGGCATACGCTGGCTGGGCACGATCAAAGCCGCGCCTCCAGTGCCGCCGCCACCGCGGCGATCCGCTCGGCGTCCGCGTCAGAAGGCAGCCGAACAATCGTCCGGCCGACCGCGATCTCGATATCCGCCTTCGCCTCGCTCGGCTCTGTCCCGGCCGCAGCCGTATCGTCCACCGCGAGCGGAACGAACGCGGGCGGCGCGTCCCCAGGGACCGCCGGCAGCGCCAACAAACCGTCGCGCGCCGCCCGTCGCCACCCGGTCATCTGCTGTGGCGTTATCCTGTGGCGCCGCGCCACCGCGTTCACGCTCGCCCCGGGCGCAAAGCTCTCCCGGACGATCCGCGCCTTGACGTGCTCGGGCCAGCGACGCCGACCCGTCGAGCCGCCGATCACCTCCAGCCGCCCGGCGAAGCCATCCGCCCCTCTTGTCGAGTCCTCCATGCCTGGGTCCTCCCGGTCCGAAAGGACCCCAGCCTGCGCCCATCATCGTCAGCTCAGAAGCGTCAATCCAATGGGGCGCCGCCATCGCTTACGATGGACCCGCCCCGCAATCGGTCGCGTATCGGGTCTTGGCGGTTCAGGCGCGCACGCCCTCCCGGTTGACCGTCTCGTCCTGGCCGAGAGCGGCGAGCGCCTGCTCTACGATATGCGGCGCCTGCAGCTTGGCAAGTTCGTACTGCTGCTCCGGCTTGCCATGCGGGACGAAGAAGTCCGGCAGGCACATCGGGCGGATCTTGAGTCCCTTGTCGAGGACGCCCTGGTGCGCCAGGAACTGCAGCACGTGCGAGCCGAAACCGCCGATGGCGCCCTCCTCGATCGTGATCAGCACCTCGTGCTCCTTCGCCAGCCGCCGGATCAGCTCCTCGTCCAGCGGCTTGGCGAAGCGGGCGTCGGCCACCGTGGTCGGCAGGCCTCGCGCCGCAAGTTCCTCGGCCGCCTTGAGCGCCTCGGCCAGGCGCGCGCCCAGCGACAGGATGGCGATCTTCGAGCCCTCGTGGATGACGCGGCCCTTGCCGATCTCGAGCGGCTGGCCGACCTCGGGCATCTCGACGCCGACGCCCTCGCCGCGCGGATACCGGAACGCGATGGGGCCGGCGTCATGGCGCGCGGCGGTGGCGACCATATTCACGAGCTCCGCCTCGTCGGCCGCCGCCATCACGGTGAAGTTGGGCAGGCAGGACAGGTAGGTCACGTCGTACGAGCCGGCATGGGTCGGTCCGTCGGCGCCCACGAGCCCCGCACGGTCGATGGCGAAGCGAACCGGCAGGTTCTGCAGTGCGATGTCGTGGACCACCTGATCGTAGGCGCGTTGCAGGAAGGTCGAGTAGATAGCCGCGAAGGGCCGCATGCCGTCGGCCGCCAGGCCGCCGGCGAAGGTCACCGCGTGCTGCTCGGCGATGCCGACGTCGAAGCAGCGGTCGGGGAACGCCTTCTCGAACAGGTTGAGGCCGGTGCCCGAGGGCATGGCGGCGTTGATCGCCACGATCTTCTCGTCGCGCTCGGCCTCTTGCACCAGCGCGTTCGCGAACACCTTGGTGTATTGCGGCGCGTTCGACGTGCCCTTGTGCTGGGTGCCGGTGACGACGTCGAATTTGGCGACGCCGTGATACTTGTCGTCCGACGCCTCGGCCGGCCCGTAGCCCTTGCCCTTCTGGGTCACGCAGTGGACTAGGATCGGCCCGCCCTCGGTGTCGTCGCGCACGTTCTTGAGGACCGGCAGCAGGTGGTCGAGATTGTGCCCGTCGACCGGCCCGACGTAATAGAAGCCCAGTTCCTCGAACAGGGTGCCCCCGGTGAGGAGGCCGCGGGCATACTCCTCGGCCCGGTTGGCGGCCTGTTTGATGGCGCGCGGGAAATGCTCGGCGAGCTCGCGCCCGGCATGGCGGATCGAGCGGTACTGCTTCGACGACAGCAGGCGTGAGAGATAGGCGCTCATCGCGCCCACGGGTGGCGCGATCGACATGTCGTTGTCGTTCAGGATCACGATGAGCCGCGAGTTGGAGGCGCCGGCGTTGTTCATGGCCTCGTAGGCCATGCCCGCGCTCATCGCGCCGTCGCCGATCACGGAAATGACGTTGTTCTTCTTGCCCTGGAGGTCGCGCGAGATGGCGAAACCCAGGCCGGCCGAGATCGAGGTCGAGCTGTGCGCCGCGCCGAACGGGTCGTACTCGCTCTCCGCGCGTTTGGTGAAGCCGTAAAGCCCGTCGAACTGGCGCAGCGTCCGGATGCGGTCGCGCCGCCCGGACAGGATCTTGTGCGGGTAGCATTGGTGGCCGACATCCCAGATCAGGATGTCCTCGGGCGTGTTGAACAGCGCGTGAATCGCCACCGTCAACTCGACCACGCCCAGCCCCGCGCCCAGGTGACCGCCGGTGACGGACACGGCGCTGATGGTTTCCTCGCGCAACTCGTCGGCGAGCTGGCGAAGCTGCTCGGGCGTCATGTCGCGCATGTCCGCCGGGATGCGGACCTTGTCGAGCATCGGTGTATCAGGTCGATCGGTCACGGGAAGTCTCCCCCCTAAGCCCGTCGTTCAACGACGAATTTCGCTACATCCTTGAGTAAATCTGCCTCTGCACCGAAAATATCAAGGTGAGACGCGGCCTGTTCGGCCAACATGTTCGCCTGCAACTTCGCCCGTTCGACCCCCAGGATCGAGACGAACGTCGCCTTTCCGGCTTCGGCGTCCTTGCCGACTTTCTTGCCAACCTGTTCCTCGGTTCCCTCAACATCAAGTAAATCATCGGTGATCTGGAAAGCCAGGCCCAAATCGTGGGCGTAATTGTGCAGCGCGTGGCGGGCGTCCTCGGAGGCTTTTCCCAAAATCGCGCCCGATTCACACGAAAAGCCGATCAACTGCCCGGTCTTGAGACGCTGCAGACGCGTCACGCCCGCCATGTCCAACTCGAGCTCCGCGGCGCGAAGGTCGAACATCTGCCCGCCGACCATGCCTTCGGCGCCCGCCGCCTTGGCCAGCGCCGAGACCAGCGAGCAGCGGACCTGCGGATCGTCGTGGGTCGCCGGTTCGGCGAGCACCTCGAAGGCGAGGGTCAGGAGGGCATCGCCCGCCAGGATCGCGGTGGCCTCGTCGAACTTCTTGTGGGTGGTCGGCTGGCCGCGGCGGAGGTCGTCGTCGTCCATCGCCGGCAGGTCGTCGTGGACCAGCGAATAGCAGTGCACGAACTCGACCGCCGCGCCGGCGCGCAGGGCCCGGTCGCGGTCGACACCGAACAGCCGTGCCGACTGCAACGCCAGGAACGGACGCAGCCGCTTGCCGCCGCTGAGGGTCGACCAGCGCATGGCGTCGAACAGCACCGCCTCCGCCTCGTTGCCCTTGGGCATCAGGCGGTCGAGCGTGTGGCCGACCGCGTCTGCGGCCTCGCGCATGGCCTCTTGAAGCTCGGGCAACGATCGCCTTCTTCGGTTGTTCTTGGCTAGGGACGGCCGGTCAGTCCAAGTCGGCGGGCTCGGTGTCGACGGAGCCGTCGGACGCGATCACGATCTTCTCGACCTTCGCCTGGGCCTCGCGCAGTTTCGCTTCGCAATGCTTCTTGAGCAGCGCGCCGCGCTCGTAGGACTTGATCGCCCCGTCCAGCTTGGCGGTGCCCCCTTCCAGTTCGCGCACGATGCCCTCGAGCTCCGCCAGCGCATCCTCGAAGCTCATCGCCGCGATATCCGGCGGAATCGCTTCCTCGGCCATCGCCGAACCCCCTGTTCCGGAAGAGCGCAGTTAAACCATACGGCCCGCATGGCGCGCAACTGTGGCCCGGAGGTTGCGCCGTGCGCAATCCTGCGGGCAGCCCGGAGACCTGAAGCAGCGCCGAACGAACCCTCAATGCTCCATCAACGCCCTGACATGGGCCGCCGCGCTGGCCGCCAGAGCGCGCAGATCGTAGCCGCCTTCGAGCGTCGAGACCACGCGCCCTTCGCAATGCAGATCGGCCACGCCCATCAGCTTGCGCGTGGCCCAGGCGTAGTCGTCCTCGGAGTATTGCAGCATCGCAAGCGGATCGTCGCGATGGCCGTCGAACCCGGCCGAGATCAGCACGATATCCGGCGCGAAGGCGTCGAGCGCCGGGATCACGCTGTGCTGCATCGCCTGGCGGAAATCGGTCGAGCCCGAATAGGGGCGCAGCGGAATATTGAGCACGTTGCCCACGCCGGTCTCGTCGGCCTCGCCGGTGCCGGGGTAGAGCGGCGATTGGTGGATCGAGGCGTAGAACAGCCGGCGGTCGGCGGCGAACATCGCCTGCGTGCCGTTGCCGTGGTGGACGTCGAAGTCGATGACGGCAACCTTCTCTAAGCCGTGCGCCTTGCGCGCGTGCAGCGCGGCCACGGCGACATTGTTGAACAGGCAGAAGCCCATGGCCCGGTCGGGCTCGGCGTGATGGCCCGGCGGGCGCACCGCGCAGAATGCGTTGTACCCCTCGCGCGCCGCCACGGCGTCGACCGCCGCGACGCATGCCCCCGCCGCGCGCAACGCCGCTCCGCGCGAACCCGGGCTGACCACCGTGTCGGCATCGATGTGCGCGCGGCCCATGGGCGGGATCATGCCCAGCATCTTGTCGACATAGCTGGCCGGATGGACCGCCTCGAGCTTACCGGGGTCGATCTCGGGCGCTTCGCGGCGGTCGAGCGCCGCGAAGTCATCGGCCTCGAGCGCTTCGAGGATCGCCTTCAGCCGAGCGGGGGTCTCGACGTGCATTTCGCCCGGGTCGTGCTCGAGGCACGCCGCGTGGGTGTAGAGCAGGGTGGTCACGGGGGCGCGTCCTCCGCCGGGGTTGGGGCCTGTTGGCGGCGCCAGGAAAGCGCATGCAGGGCAGGTTTGTCACGTCGGACGGTTGACGCCCGGCGCCCCGGCCCGAATAAGGCTGGGCGCCGAAGAAACCGGAACCGCAAGCGGGGCCCCGATGACCGATGCCGTGACCTTCCGCGCCGAGCGCATGCTCAGCCGCTTCCACGATCCGCGCCAAGGCTTCGAACTCTCGACCGTGGAGAGCGAGGTTCGCTTCGACCCGCTGACCGGCGACACCGGGCGGATCTGCCATTTCGCCTTCGAGACCGCCCCTCCCTCGGATTTCGAGAGCATGATCGAGGCCTCGCGCGGCACCTGTCCGTTCTGTCCCGACAAGGTGATGGAGGTCACGCCGCGCTTCGACGAGGCGCTGGTGCCCGGTGGCCGGCTGGTCCATGGCGAGGCCGTGCTGTTTCCCAACATGTTTCCATATGACGATCACTCCGCGGTTTGCGCCGCCTCGCGCGAGCACTTCCTGCCCATCGATGGGATGCCCGAGGAGCCGGTGATCGACAGCATCGGTGCTGCGCGCGACTTCTTCGCGCTGCTCCGCGGCGCACGCGAGGCCGATGCCGCTCCCGCCTACGGCCTGTTGACCTGGAACTACATGCCACCCGCGGGCGCCTCGGTGATCCACCCGCACATGCAGGTCATCCACACCACGCGGCCCGGAAACACGCTGCGCCGCCAGCTCGGGGCCGAGGGCGAATGGCGCGAGCGCCATGGCCGGAAGTACGCTGCCGACCTGTTGGCGGCCGAGGAGGGCGGCCCGCGCTGGGTCGGCTGGGACGGCCCGGTCGGCTGGATGGTGTCGTTCGCGCCGGCGGGACTTCTGGGCGACTGTCTCGCCGTGTTCCCCGAATGCGCCACGCTCGCGGACCTCACCGACCGTCACGTCGCCCATTTCGCCAGCGGCCTGTCCAAGGCGCTGCGCTTCTTCTCCACGCGTGGCGTGTGGAGCTTCAATCTGGTGTTCTACCCCGACGCAGAAGGCTCGGACGCCGGCCGGCACTGGATGACGGCGCGGCTGCTGCCCCGGCTCTACGTCAATCCCGCCATGCACGTGACCGACGTGGCCTACATGCAGCTCTTGCTGGACGAGCGCTTCTCGATGATCCTGCCCGAGACCACCGCCGAGGGGCTGCGCGCGGCCTTCGCGGCCTGATCTGCCTCTGGCGGTCGCGGCACCGGCCCGCTCCCCCACCCGGCCGCCCAATACCAGGATACTGTCGTTGGGCAGCCGGGTGGGGGAGCGGGCCGGTGCCGTCTCAACGGAAACAGGCCGGGAAACACCGCCATGGACGCGGACTTCATCGTCGTAGGGGCCGGGATCGCCGGGGCGTCGGCCGGCTACGAGCTGGCGGCGCAGGGCGCGGTCGTGGTGCTCGAACGCGAGGCGCAGCCCGGGTACCACGCCACCGGCCGCTCGGCGGCGCTCTACACCGAGAACTACGGCAACGCGGTCATCCGGCGGTTGGTCCGCGGCTCCAAGCCGTTTCTCGACGCGCCGCCGGAAGGGTTCGACCGGCCGATCCTCACACGCCGCGGCGCCATGGTGCTCGCGCGCGCCGACCAGGCCGAAGCTTTCGCCGAGGCGGTGGAGTTCGCCTCCACCACCGGGGTCGAGGCGCGGATCGTGGCCGGTGCCGAGCTGGCGGAAATCCATGGCGGGCTGAACCCCGACTATGTCGACCGTGCGCTTTTCGAGCCCGACGCCATGGACATCGACGTCCACGCGCTGCATCAAGGCTTCCTGCGCGGCCTCAAGGCGCGCGGCGGCACGCTCGTGAACGACGCCGGGGTCACCGCCGTCCACCGCGCCGACGGCGGCTGGACGGCCGAGACCGCGGCCGGCGCCTACAGCGCGCCGGTGCTGGTGAACGCCGCCGGCGCCTGGGCCGACGAAGTGGCGAAGCTGGCCGGCGTGGCGCCGGTGGGGCTTGAGCCCAAGCGGCGCACGGCGGTGACCTTCGACCCGCCCGAGGGCGTCGCGGTGGACGGTTGGCCGATGGCGGTGGACGTCGACGAGGAGTTCTACTTCAAGCCCGACGCCGGCCGCATCCTTGCCTCGCCCGCCGACGAGACGCCGTTGCCGCCGCAGGACGTCCAGCCGGACGAGTTCGACATCGCGGTCTGCGTCGACCGTGTCGAGCGCGCGTCCGTCCTGCAGGTGCGGCGCCTGGTCAGCCGCTGGGCCGGCCTGCGCACCTTCGCGCCCGACAAGACCCCGGTGATCGGCTTCGCGCCGGAGGCCGAGGGTTTCCTGTGGCTCGCCGGCCAGGGCGGCTACGGCATCAAGACCTCGCCCGCCATGGCCCGCATCGCCGCCGCGCTTGCGCTGCGTGAAGAGATGCCTGCCGACCTTGCCGCGCTGGCCCTGAGCTATGCCGATCTGGCGCCGCAGCGGCTGGGCTAGAGCAGCCCGACCCATGCGCCGGTCATGCAGGTCGCGAGGAAGCCCGACAGGATCGATTTCATGCCGAGCCCGGCGATTTCGGCGCGCCGCTCGGGCACCATGGTCGCCAGCCCGCCGACCATGATGCCCAGCGAGCCGAAATTGGCGAAGCCGCACAGCGCGTAGACCAGGATCAACCGACTGCGGTCGCTCAGCGCGTCGGGCGGCAGCGCGGCCATGTCCAGGTAGGCGACGAACTCGTTGAGCGCGACCTTGGTGCCCAGGAGTTGACCGGCGACGGCGGCGTCGGCCCAGGGGACGCCGATGGCCCAGGCGACCGGCGCGAACAGCCAGCCGAAAATGCGCTGCACGGTGACTGCCTCGCCGGCCACGTTCGGCGCCAGGCCGAGGACGATGTTGACCAGGGCGACCAGCGCGACGAGCACGATCAGCATCGCGGTGACGTTGATCAGCAGCTGGATGCCGCTGCCCGTGCCGCGAACCAGTGCGTCCATGGTGCCCGCCGCCGGGTCCTCATCATCCAGCCTGCCCGCCGTCGGCTCGACTTGCTCAGGCACCATCAGCGCGGCGATCGCCAGGGCGGCCGGCGCGCTGATCAGCGAGGCTGTGACGATATGGCCCATGGCATTGGGAATCACGGTCTCGAGCACGGTGGCGTAGATCACCATCACCGTTCCGGCGATGGTCGCCATGCCCACCGTCATCAGCGCGAACAGCTCGGCGCGCGTGATGCGCTTGAGATAGGGTCGGATCAGGAGCGGTGACTCGACCATGCCGACGAAGATGTTCGCCGCCGAGCCCACCGCCAGCGCGCCGCCCACGCCCATCGTCCGGCTCAGCGCCCAGCCGACGCCGTCGACGATCGCCGGCAGCACCCGCCAGTGAAACAGGATCGCCGAGATCGCGCTGACCACCAGGATGAGCGGCAGCGCGCGAAACGCCAGGATGAACAGGTTGTTGGGCTTGGTGACCTCGAACGGCGCCGGTCCGCCGGCGAGATAGCCGAAGACGAAGCTGGTGCCCTCGCGCGTCGCGTCTTGCAATGCCTGGACCGCGAAGTTGAGCGCGATGAAGGCGTACTGGACGTAGGGCAGCTCGAGCAGGACCAGCGCGACCAAGAGCTGCAGCGCCAGGCCTATGCCGACATAGCGCCACGGCACCGCGCCGCGCCGCTCGCTCACCGACCAGGCCAGCGCGACGATCCCGGCCAGTCCGACCAGGCCTTGCGGCTCCACCCGCTAGCTCATCTTGCGGAGGCGGTGCGTGAACACCTCGCCGCTCTCGTCCTGGGCCAGCAACTCGTGGCCGGTGGTCTCGCAGAAATGCGCGAAATCCTCGACCGAGCCGGGATCGGTGGCCTCGACCTCGAGAATGTCGCCGGGCTCGAGCTCTTTCATCGCGCGCCGGGCCTTGAGCACCGGCAGTGGGCATTTGAGGCCCTTGGTGTCGAGCTGCTTGGTGGTCATGGCCTTGAACAGTCGGTGGCGGTCGCCGGTCTATGCCGAACTGTATGCGATGCCGCGTGGCGCATCAAAGCGTCGGGGCGCACGGGTCACGCCGTTGCCGCGCGCAGCATGTAGTTGACGTCCAGGTCGCGGCCCAGCGTCCACTTGCCGTTGACCGGGTTGTAGACCACGCCCGCGATCTCCTCGACGGTCAGGCCGTTGCGGCGCAGCTCGCCGGCGAGCTCGGACGGACGCACGAACTTGCGCCAGTCGTGCGTTCCCGCGGGCAGCCAGCGCAGCACATACTCGGCGCCGATCTTGGCCAGCGCCAGCGACTTCAGTGTGCGGTTGATGGTCGAGTAGACCGTGACGCCGCCGGGCGCGAGCAGCGCCGAACAGGCGTCGACGAAGGCGCGCAGGTCGGACACGTGCTCGACGATTTCGAGCGCCAGGACAATGTCGAAGCGCGCGCCGGCGTTTGCCAGCGCCTCGGCGGTGGCGGTGCGGTAGTCGATGGCGAGGCCCGAGCGCTCGGCGTGCACTCGGGCCACGCCCACATTGCGCTCCGAAGCGTCGACGCCGGTCACCGATGCGCCCAACCGCGCCATCGGTTCGCACAACAGCCCGCCGCCGCAGCCCACATCGACCACCCGCAGCCCCTTCAGCGGCTGCGGCGCCTGCGCGTCGCGGCCGAAGCGGGCACAGGCGGCATCGCGGATGAAGGCCAGGCGCACCGGGTTCAGCTTGTGCAGCGGGGCGAAGTCTCCCTCGGGGTCCCACCAGCTGTCCGCCATCGCCGAAAACCGGGCGATTTCATCGGGATCGACGGTGCTGATGGCGTCGGTTCCGGCCATCGGTGCCTCCCGGCCAAGATTTTGTGGCGCCCTTGCGCGGCTGCCGCCGATGAAAGTATGAATACCGCCGCCGGGTCGGGCAACGGGCACATGCGCCGTGCGGCCGAAACTGGATCGCCGCCGTCAACCTGTAGGCACGCCTCAGGGCGGGAGTCTCTACCATATGGCGCGGATCGTGCTGAAATTCGGTGGCACCTCGGTCGCCGATCTGGATCGAATTCGCCATGTCGCAGAGCTCGTCAAGCACGAGCACGACGCAGGCAACGAGGTCGCCGTGGTGGTCTCCGCCATGTCCGGCACCACCGATCAGCTCGATCGGTGGGCGCGCGAGATGTCGGCCATGCACGATGCCCGCGAGTATGACGTTATCGTCTCGACGGGCGAGCAGGTGACGATCGGGCTGCTCGCCATTGCGCTCCAGACGCTAGGGGTGGAGGCGCGGTCCTGGCTCGGCTGGCAGGTCCCGATCCGGACCGACGGCGCGCACGGCAAGGCGCGGATCATGGAGATCGACATCGACGAACTCGATCGTCGACTGAAGTCGGGCCAGGTCGCGGTGATCCCGGGCTTCCAGGGGCTGGGCCCGGACAACCGCGTGACCACGCTGGGCCGCGGCGGCTCGGATACCTCGGCGGTGGCTGTGGCTGCGGCGCTCGGCGCCGATCGGTGCGACATCTATACCGACGTCGACGGCGTCTACACCTGCGATCCGCGCATCGTGCCCAAGGCCCGCAAGATGGAGAAAGTCACCTACGAGGAGATGCTGGAGATGGCGTCGCTGGGCGCCAAGGTGCTCCAGACGCGCTCGGTCGAGATGGCGATGAAGCAGCGGGTGCGCCTGCAGGTGCGCTCCACCTTCGAGCCCGACGCCCCCGGTACCCTCGTTGTCGATGAGGATGAGATCGTGGAAAAGGAAATTGTCAGCGGCATCACCTACCACCGCGACGAAGCCAAGATCACGCTGACCGAGGTGCCCGACAAGCCGGGCGTCGCGGCCTCGATCTTCGGCCCGCTGGCCGATGCCAACATCAACGTCGATATGATCGTCCAGAACGTATTCCCGGGCGGCAAGACGACCGATTTGACCTTCACGGTCTCGAAATCCGACTTCGAGCGCGCGGTCGACATGCTGGAGAAGCTGCGCGGGGAACTCGGCTTCAAGTCGATCGACAACGACGCGAGCGTGGTCAAGATCTCGGTGATCGGCGTGGGCATGCGCAGCCATGCGGGCGTGGCGCAGAAGATGTTCTCCACGCTCGGCGAGAAGGGCATCAACATTCAGGTGATCTCGACTTCGGAGATCAAGGTCAGCGTGCTTATCTCCGAGGAGTATGCGGAGCTCGCGCTGCGGGCGCTGCACACGGCCTACGGGTTGGATGCCGAATAAGGACGAAGGGGCCTGGGCCCGCGGCTGACCGTCGCGAACCGGGTGTCGAGCGGAATGGCGGATTTCGGAGGGTGGAGCGGCTCGCGCCGCCTGCTGCAACGCCTGCGCGACATCATGGCCGCGCCGGGCAAGGCACAGTCGCGCCTGGATCAGGTGGTGCGCCTGATCGCCGCCAACATGGTGGCGGAGGTGTGCTCCATCTACGTCATGCG
>CAZMTC010000100.1:0-4001 GCA_964569105.1 uncultured Alphaproteobacteria bacterium
AGAAGCGGTCAATCAATGTGCTACCAAAACCGGTCAATTCCATTTGCTATCGACACGCCGCGACCCCGCGCCCGCTGGCGGCCGCCGCACGGGGGTCAGGACACCCCGGCTGCGGCGCCGAGCGTGTCGCGCAGGGCGTCGAGCGCAACTTCTTCACGGGCTTTTGGCCGGCCCCTCCTCGAGAACCCGGCGCACCAGTTCAGCTCGACTGCGAAAGGTCAGGCGCCTACCAGTCGGACAAAGTGCGCCCGGGGCCGTTGAGGACATCGGGCTTGCGGGCGTAGATGCGGTAGACCCGCACGGCGTCGGTGTCGAGCACGGCGACCCGGCGGGCCCAGTGTTCGGCCTCGGCGATCAGCACCTCGGCGACGGTCTTGTCGAGCCTGTGGATGTCCTTGCGCTTTTCCTGGAGCGCGGACATGCCCTCGATGATCTGGGCGCGGTGGTCGTGAGTGATGTCCTCGGTGATGCGCACCTCGAGGCCCATGGTGCGCAGGTAATGGACCACCTCCTCCACCGACCACAGAGTCGGGCGAACCGGCTCGGCGTCGAGCCAGGCGACGACGGCGGGGTCGCGGTCCAGCCCCGGCTCGCGCAGCAGGTAGTCGGTGAAGACGATCTGGCCGCCGCCCTTGAGCGATTCGGAGATGGTCGTGAACAGCGCCTCCTTGTTCTTCGCGGTGAAGAACACTTCCTTGGCGACCACCGCATCGAAGGTGCGCCGTGGCAGCTCGAGCGTATCCGGATCGTAATATTGGACCGGAGCCTTCTTCGTCATTCCGGCGGCCGACGAGCGCGCCATGGCCTGGCGCGCCAGCGTCTTGGACGGTTCCATGCCGGTTACCCAGGCACCGGACTCCTTGGCGATCAGGCGCGCCGCGCCCCCCAGTCCCGCGGACATGTCGAGCAGCGTGTTGGAACTGTCGAGACCCATTGGCCGGACCATGTCCCACACCTTGCCCGGACCGCCGGGGTCGGTCGCCTCCTCGCCCCAGATGAGCTGAACGATCTCGCTGCGCGCTTCGCTCCAGACCGGGTCGTCGACCGTGGCTTCGATCACAAGGGTCTGCGGCGGGGCCGGAGCAGCCTCCTCGTCGACAGGCACCTCGGCGCCCTCCCACCACGCGTGCAAGCGGGTGCGCAGCGACGGCTTGCGACGGCGCGGTCTTTGCATCGCCCCTGATGTCGGCGCGCTCACGGTGCTCACCCGGGCCCCATCTCGATGCCGGTTGCACGAAGTCCGGGGCGGAATACCCCGAGACTCGCGACGATACTGGCCCTGCCGCCCTTAACCCATGGTTAAGCGGCCGTAGCGGAATGGGATGGATGCGATCCGACCGGTAACGGCAGGCCGGCGCGTCCGGATCGGCGCAGACGATCGCTGCCCACGGGCCTAATGCGCCGCCTGGGGCCGGCCGAGACCATAGGGCTGAGGCGCGATCGCGACGATGCGGGAGAACAGCCGGCGAAAGCGGTCCGAAGGCGCGGCACCGAACAGCGGGTCGGTGTGGCCGGTGAAGGCCTCGTGCAGCTTGGCCTGCTCGTCTTCGGTCAGGATCTCGCGCGCACGTGGCAGGATCAGGCGCTCCTCGCGGCTCATATGCTTGCGCTCGAACTCGAGGAACTCCTCGACCGCCACGAAGAAGCGGTCGGCGGCGGCGCGGTTCTCGCGGTAGGCGTCGAGCGCGCTGCGCAGCTCCGCCGTCGCGCGGTCGCAGCGCGCGTGCTCGGCCCGCTGCTGCTCGATCACCTCGCGCAGGTCGGGTGCGCGCGTCTCGAGCATCTTGAACAGGTACTCGTCCTCCTTGGGATGGTGGTACCGGTCCGGAAAGATCTCGACATACTCGGCGATCGTCTCGAACAGCTCGAAGTCAGGCTCGGCACGGCCCTGGCGCACGTCGGACACGACATGGTCGAGGCAGTGCAGCACGGCGGCCAGCGCGCGGTGCTCGTTGTGGATGATCTCGATGGCGTCCTTCATGGCGCGCTTCCCTTCCGGTGTGGCGGGGGAACAACCCGCCGGGGTTGGGACGACTATGGATAGGGCCATGGACAGCGTCTTTGACGAAGATCAAACGGGATTCTGCCGCCGACGGACCATCGGCGCTCGCGCGCCAACCTGTCGCGCCGGCCCGCCACCTTCGGCCACCCGACCACAGTAGGCTGCCAGAGGCGGCCAGGTGTGGAGCGGGGCCGGCGCAGGTCCGGGAAAGAGAACGGGCACTACTCCCGCCGAAGCACTCGGTCCATCAGCACGTTGGCCCACCAGCTCGAGCGGAACTCGGCGCGCATGGCGGCCCGGTCGTAGTCGCGCGCAACCCAGTCCATGAAGGCGACCGGCCCCGCGGTGGCGGCTTCGCCGTAGCGGGCCAGGAAGTGGTCGAGCACACCCGATCTGGCATGGCGAATATGGCCATAGCGCACACTGAGCTGGCGTCCGGCCTCCGCCGCGGGGCGGCCCTCGCGCACGATCAGGTAGAGCGCGGCGAACAGCCCGGCGCGGTCGGAGCCCGCCTTGCAGTGGACCAGCATGGGCTCGGGCGCCTCGTCGAGCAGCGCGGCGAAGCGCTCGAGCACGGCGCGCTTGGGCGGGTCGCGCGAGTCCATCGGGAGGTCGACGAAGCGCAGGCCGAGACGCCGGCAGACCTCGAGCTCGAGCGCGAGCGTGCCCGGCCGCACCCGGGTGCCGCGCAGCGACACCACCGTGCGCAGGCCGTGACGGCGCGCAAGCCGGGCGATCTGGCCGGGTGTGGGCTGCGCCGAACGCCACAGGCCCGCGGCCACGCGATGGCGGTTGGGCGAGACCAGCCGCCACAGCACCAGATCCGCCACCAGCATGTCGAGCCACGCGGCGATCCGGCGCCACGGACCGTCGAGGCGGATGGGCAGAGGCGAGGCGTCACGGGAGGCGGCGGACAGCTCGGACATCAAAGACGCGTCTTCGGAGGCGGCGGACAGATCGGACGTGGCTAACGCTTATCCCATCCGCGCGGCATGCACGCAAGGCGGGAGCGGGCCGGCGCGGACGTGCCGATCCCCCGTCGGCAGCGGACCGGCGGCCCGGTGCCGTTCAAACGGAAAAACATCTACCCTGCTCATGACATACGGACAGGAGGCACACGATGGATTTCGACAGCTACGAGACGATCCGGTTCGAGCGGCGCGGGCGGGCGCTGTGGGCGTTCATGGACAACGGGCCGATGAACGCGGTCAGCGCGGCGATGCACGAGGAGCTGGCGCGGCTGCCCGAGGACGTGCAGCGCGACGAGGGCAGCGACCTCTTGGTGCTGACCGGCGCCAACAAGGCGTTCTGCGCCGGCGGCGACATGGCGTGGTTCCAGGAGATGATCGACCGGCCGGCCAAGTTCCGCGCCATCGCGCCCGAGGGCAAGCGCATCGTCTTCGGGATGCTCGAGCTGGAGAAGCCTGCGATCGCGCGACTCAACGGCGCCGCGGCCGGGCTGGGCGCGACGCTGGCGCTGCTGTGCGACGTCATCGTGGCGAGCGAGGACGCGAAGATCGGTGATCCGCACGTGCGGGTGGGGCTGGTGGCGGGCGACGGCGGCGCGGTGCTGTGGCCGCAGCTGATCGGCTTCGCGCGCGCCAAGGAGCTGCTGATGACCGGCGAGATGATCCCGGCGGCCCAAGCGGCGGCAATGGGCCTCGTGAACCACGCCGTGCCGGCGGACGAACTCGACGCCAAGGTCGAGGAAGTAGCCGGCAAGATCCTGGGCAACCCGCGCTGGGCGGTACGCTGGACCAAGGTGGCGACCAACATCACCCTGCGCCAGATCGCTCATCAGGTGATGGACGCCGCGATCGCCTACGAGGCGATCTCCAATACGACCGCCGACCGGCAGGAGGCGGTGAGCGCCTTCGTCGCCAAGCGCGAGCCGAAGTTCACGGGCGAGTAGCGAGCCTTGGCACGCGCGCTGCGGCGCGCGCGGGACCTGTGCGCGGCGTCACTGAGCAAACCGCGCCGCGGCGACCTTCGCCTCGCC
>CAZMTC010000100.1:4011-11642 GCA_964569105.1 uncultured Alphaproteobacteria bacterium
GCAAAGACGAAGCGATGGCAGGATCGCGCCAATCTGGACTTCCGACCGGAGGCCGACGATGACCACCCGCTACGACGACGACACCGACACGACGCTGACCCGTTTCGCCGACCTTGCGTTCCAGGCCGTGAGCTTCGTGCTGGCCCTGCTATTGGCGACGCCCTTCGTGCTGATCCTGACCGCCCCCTTCATCGGCTGAGCCGAATCGCCACCGCGCACCATGCGGGGTGGGCCGGATGGCATTCGCGAAGGGCTGTCCCAGATAACCGGGAGCTGGCGGTATCGTGGGCAGCATGCGCGAGAGCCGTCAGAGCGTGGGACAAAACGAGAGATGAACGCCCTTAGCCAGGACAGCCCCCGGAAAAAAGAGGCGGGGGACGGCGTTCGCAGCTCCGATCTCAGCTCGCGGAAACGCCCGCCCGGCCGTAGCGCGCCTCGAATCGCGGCCGCCACTCCTCGGCCTCGATCCAGCGGCGTAGATCGCCTCCCTCCAGCGGCCGACCGTCGGCCGCGGCGACGGCCCGCCAGACCAGCGCCAGCATGCAGCTGAGCACCGGAGCAGCACCCGCTCGTGGGCTCTCCAGGATGGTGCGCAGGGTGGGCATGCCGGTTCCCATCAGGACCACCGCATCGGTGTCGGTGTCGCGCAGCTCCGACAGCGCCTGCGATGCCGTGGCGGCGCCGATCGCGTAGATCGGGTGGAATGCCCCGTCGGCGAGGCCGGCACCCGCGACCGCTTCCACCGAGAAACCGCGCTGCTCCCAGTATTTTACCGCGGCACGGGTGATGTCGGGCGGGTAGGGCGAGACCAGCGCGATCCGCTGGGCGCCGAGAGCGGTCAACGCATCGCACACCGCCGTCCCTGCGGTCACCACGGGCACGCCCCTGTGCTCCGAAAGGCGGACGAGTTCCTTGTCCTCTGCTGCGGGGCCGACCAGGTAGGACGCCCCGGTGCAGGCGAAGGCGGCCGCGGCGACAGGCGCGTTGGCGAATCGGGCCAGGGTCGTGTCCATGGTGTGGAAGTACTCCACCAGCCGTTCGGACAATGTGGACGCCCGAGACACCATGCGCGCGTTGAGGACCGCGTAGCCAGCGGGGCACAGGGTCCAGAACTCCGGCTCCGCCGTGGTGTTGGCCTGCGGGGTCAAGGCGGCGATCAGCCCTCGGTCCGCGTATTCGACGGTCATGGGCGTCTCCTCCGTCCCGGCGCGGCTGCGATCGCGGCCCGGTGGATCATGCGACGGCGGCCGCGTGGCGCAGCCCCTCGATCATCGAGCTGCGCAGCAGGAACGCGCGGGCGCGCGCCGGATCGGCGGCCGTCGCCTGGAGCTCGCGCAGGTGCTCCCGCCGGCGTTCGGGGTCGCGCTCCTGCATGCGCCGCCGGTTGCGGTCCGCCTGGGCCAGGATGGCGTCCTGCGCCACGGGACGGCGCTGGCGTGTATAGAGGTCGAGCACCTCCTCGCCGGCCTCGCCGCGCCACAACGCCGCCAGCTTGCCCGCCAGATTGTGGGCATCGTGGATGCCGCCGTTCATACCCATGCCGCCCGACGGGCTGTTGAGATGTGCGGCATCGCCCGCCAGCGCTACCCGGCCGCAGCGGTAGTCGCGGACGAGGCGCTGATGGATCCGGTAGTGTCGCACCGCATCCACATCGTATGGTTCGCTTCGCGGCACGATCGCCTGCAGCTTCGCGTCCACGGCGGCGGGCTCGAGCGCCGCCTCGATGCTCTCGCCCGGGTCCGGATACAAGCTGCAGCGCCAGATGCCGGGCAGAGCCAGAAGGCTGAAGGTGCCGGTCTCGGTCCAGCAGTAGTTGACGTTCGAGAGGCCCTCGAGATGGGCCTCGAACGGAAACGGCGTGGTCGCGAGGATCGTCGTCTCCGGATAGGTCTCTCCCTCGAGCCGCAGGCCGATGGCGCTTCGCACGATGCTGCGCGCGCCGTCGGCACCGATCAGCCAGCGCCCGGTGAGGCGTTCGCCGGGTGAGTGTTCGCCGCCCAGCGTGACCGTCACGGTGTCCGCGTCCTGCTCGACCGCCACGACCGGGCAACCGAACCGCACGTCCGCACCACCATGTTCCGCGAGCCAGTCGAGGGCGAGGCGCACGAACACGCGCTGCTCGCATTGCAGCCGGTATGGATGATTGGTCTCGCCGGCGAGCGCCGAGAGGTCGAACACCGCGCGCTCGCCGGTCTCGTGCATGCGCACCTGCCAGGTGGGGCTGGCCAGTCCTCGCACGAGCAACCGGTCGGTCAGGCCGTAGGGCGCGAGCATGTCGAGTGTCGGAGGATGCCAGGTGGAGGCGCGCAGCTCCCCGACCGGTCGGTCCAGCGCTTCCAGCACCGTTACGGGAACGCCTGCCTCGGCCAAGGCCACGGCCGCAACCAGGCCCACGGGCCCGGCGCCGACGACTATAATGCGGTCCTGCGCTGCCATGGTCCGCGTCAACTTGCTTGTGTTCACTTGGGTTAGCTCTGGCACTCGAGCGTCTCGGGCCACCCTGGCGGACTCCCGGTCGCGGGACAGGCACCCCGCGTTTACGAGCCCGTCTTGCAGCACAATTAATGCATAGGTCGGTCACCCACCCAAGACCCGCCGCAATCGGACCGGACGAACCAGGATTGTCGCCAGCGGATCCGCGCAGCGTATCTCTCGCGGTCACCATTCCTCATGATGGCTTAGCGCTCCTGCGGCTACGTCCCGCGCGAACGTCTTACGCATTGCGCGAGCCGTCGCGGGCGTGTTGGCCCGGGTGCTGCGTTGCAATCGCCTTGGAACGGCGATATAGCGCCCACGTATCTGGGATCAGCAACATTTCTGCAACTGTCGTGGCGCAGGAGCGCCAACGGCGGGTGGCACCAGGAATGTTGTGAGCTGCAACCGAGATGTCGGGGAACAAAGGCAAATTCGCATGGCGTCGATGCACGGAACCGAAACAACTGCCGTGCAGGCCACCCGCGCCGAGGCTGGCCGCGAAGTTTGATGCCGGAAGGGTGCTTCGACATTGAATAACATTGCGGCATCGATCGACCTGCATGCCAAAGGGCGGCCGACGCATCCGGCGATCCTGTGCGACGACCGGACTTTGAATTACGCGGAGCTGGCGACTGCGATAATGTCGTTGGCTGGGGCGCTTCGAGAACGTGGTCTAGGGCGCGGCTCGAGACTGGCGATCGCCCTCGCGGACACGCCCGAGCATCTCGTCGCCCTATACGCCGCCGCACGTATCGGTGCGGTCTTCGTCCCGCTCGATATTCGTTGGACTTCACCGGAGAAGCAGCGGACGGCGGCGAGCAAAGGCGTGTCCTTCGCCCTGTGCGAAACCGAAGACGAAGCGGTGGGCTTCGCCGAGTGCGGTATCGATGCCGAGGCACTCGCCCGCCTGCAAGTGCCCGCAGGAACGGAGGCGGACGTCGGCTGTGAACGAGAGCCGGGTCATCTGACGATGGCTTTGTCTTCGGGCACAACGGGCGTGCCGAAAGGGCCGCCGCTGACCCACGGTCACATGTTGGAGCGGTTCGTCAACCAGGCGATCACCGTGACTCTCAATGCGCACGATCGCTTTCTGGCCACCACGCCGCTGTATTTCGGAGCCGGCAGGTCGTTTTGCATGTCTCATCTCTTCATGGGCGCCACGGTTGTTCTGGCGCCGCCGCCCCGCGCTCCCGCCGATATCCCGCCCCTCGTCGAACGTACGCGATGTTCGACCACATTCATGGTTCCGACCCAGTTGCGGCGGCTGCTGGCGCTCGACGACATGTCTTTGAGACCGATGAGGCGATTGCGTCTGCTGATCACCAGCGGTGCACCGCTCCACCCGGAGGAGCGCCAAGCGGTGAGGGAGCGGATCACGCCACATCTGCTCGACTACTACGGCTCGACCGAAGGCGGGGGCATTACGGTGCTGCCGCCTGGCGAGCAGGGCGTTAAGCCGGGCACGGTCGGTCGCGCCGCGTTTGGCGTGGACCTGGAGGTCGTCGATGACGACGGTCGACCCGCCCCGGCCGGATGCGTCGGGCAAGTTCGGTATCGAAGTCCCGGCATGCCCGCGCCGAACGAATTGGGTCAGCCGACACCGGACGGCTTCCGCGACGGCTGGTATTATCCCGGCGATTTGGGCGCACTGGATGGCGACGGCTATCTCACGCTGGCGGGGCGCAACTCTGCCCGTATCATTCGTGGCGGCGTCAATATCTACCCGACTGAGATCGAGGCGGCTATCGCGAATATCGAGGGCGTGGCCGATGTCGCGGTGATCGGCGTGCCGGACGACGAGCTGGGCGAGGAGATCGTCGCCTGTATCGTGGCTGAGCCACCGGTGACCGGGCAGGACGTCATCCTATGGTGCCGCGAGTACTTGGCGCCTTACAAGTTGCCGGGTCGTGTGATCTTTCTGCCGGAGTTGCCGCGCAACTCCTCCGGCAAGGTGTCGATCCAAACTCTCCGCCACCGGATAACGGAAATGTGATCGAAATGCGGTCCGAGGAAACTTTGGGTGGGGAACCGCCGTTTGTCCGGGTGCCGACAGTCGGATATCCTGCCCGTCCGAATATGATAGTATGACAGACTAGGGAAAAGCTGGGGGAGGCTAATATGAACAGCAGCTTTGGGCGGAGCGCGATGACGCGCCGTGAACTCATGGCCCGGGCGAGCGCGATGATGGTCGCGGGGGGCGCGGTGATGTCCGGCGCGGCTTGGCCGCGTGGGATCGCGGCGCTTGCGGCCGAGGAGCTCACCTATATCACGCCGTTTCGTTATCTGATCGGGTTCGCGCCGGTGATGAATGCGAAGACTAGCGGCCACTTCAAAGCGCAGGGTTTCGACGCCGAGGTGGTCGGCGGCCAAGGTTCGGCGGGCGCGATTCAGCAGGTGCTGGCCGGTCAGGCGAAATTTTCGCGCGTCAGTTCCATCGATATCCTGAAGGCGATCGACAAGCAGGACCTGCCGATCGTCGGCATTTCGACGATGGTTCAGGGTTCCGTTTTTCACGTGGTGAGCTCCAAGGCCAACCCGATCCGCGAGCCGCAAGACCTCGTGGGCAAGACCATAGGCGTAGTATCCAAGGGCGGTGGAACCGAGAATCTGCTGGACATGATGTTGGCGGGCGAAGGCATCGACCCGCAGTCGGTCGAACGGCAGGTGGTGGGCAACAGCCCGGGCGCCTTTTCTCTGGTCGAGGAAGGTCGCATCGACGCATACATCATCTCGATCGGCCCGGTCGTGGTCCTGCGCGAAATGGGCAAGGACATCGTCGCGTTCAGTACGGATGAATTCGCACCCAACCCGTCGCAGGTGTATTTCTGCACGAAGGAGACTGCGGAGACACAGCCTGATACCGTATTGCGCTTCCTGCGTGCCGTCAGGGCGTCGGCGGACGAGTTGCTGACCGACGACATCGATCCCTTGATCGCCGAAATGGTCGCGGCCTACGACGTTATCGGCGAGGATCACCCTGAGATTCTCAAGAAATCCTTCCTGGCGGAACGAGACCTCTGGTTCTCGGAGGGCGAAGAGAATCTGATGCGCAACGTACCGTCGCTGTGGGAGAACGCTGGAAGGCTCGCGCGCATCGCGGACATAGCGGACGTCGAAGACGTGACCGCGGCTTATACCAACGAGTTCATCGATCAGATATAGCGCCGTGGGGTCCGGGCGCGACACTGCCGTAGCACCTCTCGATCCCTCGCATACCGCCTTCGTGGCCGTCGACTTGCAGCGGGCCTTTTGCGCGTCCGACGGCTCGGTCGCGAAACAGGGCCGCGATGTCGAAGCGTGCCAGGAGGCAGCAAGGAATTGCGCCGGACTCGCCACGGCGGTCCGCCAATCCGGGTGCCGCGTCGTGTGGACACGCATGGGGTTCCGGGCCGACTACGCCGACGGCGGCCTGTTGGTGCACGTCCTCCGACCCGGGATCAAAAGAATCGGAGGCCTCCGGTGGGGAACTTCGGACGTGGATTTTGTCGAGGAGGTGGCCGTGGCGGAGGGTGATCTGGTGATCGACAAGCCGCGTTATTCGAGCTTCTATGCAACCGGACTAGACGCCACCTTGCGAGCCATGGACATCCGGACCCTCCTCGTCGGCGGGGTCACTACGTCGATGTGCGTCGAGAGCACCGTGCGTGACGCTGGCCAAAGGGACTACGACACCTGGGTGCTGCGTGACGCGTGCGCAGATTTCGACGCCGGCCGTCATGCCGCCGCCTTGGAGGCAATGGCATTCGGGTTTGCGCGCATCATAGACGGACGTTCCGCCTTGGCTGCACTGGGTTCGACCGAGCGCGCGCAATGAACATGGAGAATGTTGCCTTCGGTCAGGCGGCCCTGCATGCCGCGACACGTACTGGCGACGCCCCGGTCGAGATCGGGATCGCGGACGTCGATATGCGCTTCGCGAGCCGAGAGGGGGAGGTTCATGCCCTGGCCAATGTCGAACTCAACGTGGGCCGCAAGGAGTTCGTGGTCCTCCTCGGTCCTTCCGGGTGCGGCAAGACCACGCTATTGCGCGTGATCGCCGGGCTGATACGTCCAACCTCGGGCAGCGTCGAAATCGCCAGTCGCCCACTCTGGAGCGACAACAAGCGGGACAGGCAGGCCGTCCAGGACATGGGCGTGGTGTTTCAAGAGGCCAACCTGTTTCCATGGCTCACGATCGAGCAGAACATCGCCCTCCCTTTAAGGCTTCGTAACGTGCCGCCGGTCAAGCGACTGGCGCGAGCGCGCGAATTGGCCGAGTTCGTCGGCCTGGCTGGCTTCGAGACGCGATGGCCACGCGAACTCTCTGGCGGCATGCGGCAGCGCGCGGCGATTGCGCGAGCGCTGAGTTACGAGCCGGACATCCTGCTCATGGACGAGCCGTTCGGTGCTCTCGACGCGATGACACGCGATACCATGAACGTCGAACTCCAGGATATCTGGATCAAGACCGGCCGCACCATCGTCCTGGTCACGCACTCCATCACCGAGGCGGTCTTCCTCGCCGACCGCATCGTGTTGCTGTCGCCGCGTCCCGGGCGTATCGATACCGTCGTCAACATCCCGTTCGAGCGCCCGCGTGACCTGGACATCCAGACCGACGTGGCATTCCAAGAGATCGTGCGGCTGCTCAGGGGCCGCCTCGAAGAATTCACCTGACGGGCCGACCAAGACACACCGACGCGAGGGATACGGGCCTATGCGATCGTTTCTCGCCTCTGTTCCACTGCCGTGGATCACGACACCGGCTATGCTCGCGGTATTCCTCGGGATCTGGGAGGGGTACGTATGGGCCTTCGATGTCTCCAGCTTCATCTTGCCGCCGCCCAGTTCGATCGCCGTCTCGTTGGTGGAGCTCCTGTCCCAGCCCGGGACCTGGTACCACACCTGGATAACGGTCTACGAAACCGTAGTCGGTTTCGCCATCGCAGCCGTAATCGGGATCTCCGGTGGTGCGATTCTGGGGAAGGCAAGGTGGCTCGAGCAGGCGCTCAATCCACTGATCATCGCAACGCAGGTGGTGCCCAAGATCGCTCTCGTACCCTTGTTCGTGGTGTGGTTCGGTTTCGGGCTGACGTCCAAGATCGTGGTCGCCGCGGTGCTCGCCTTCTTCCCGATCCTGACCAACACGCTCCTGGGCGTGAAATCGGTCGATCTGG
>CAZMTC010000101.1:0-11525 GCA_964569105.1 uncultured Alphaproteobacteria bacterium
GGCGTGAACGTGCCGATCCCGGTGCCGATGGCGTTCCACAGCTTCGGCGGCTGGAAGCGCTCGCTGTTCGGCGACATGTCGATGCACGGGCCGGAGGGCGTGCGCTTCTACACCAAGCTCAAGACGGTGACCGCCCGCTGGCCCAAGGGCATCCGCGAGGGCGCCGAGTTCCACATGCCGACAATGCGATGAGCGACATGGCCCAGCGTCCGAACCTGCTTATCGACGGCGAGCGGCTGTGGGCCTCGCTGATGGAGATGGCGCAAATCGGCGCCACCGAGAAGGGCGGCGTGTGCCGCCTCGCGCTGACCGACCTCGACCGGGAGAGCCGCGACCTGTTCGTGCGCTGGTGCGAGGATGCGGGCTGCACGGTGAGCGTCGACAAGATGGGCAACATCTTCGCCCACCGGCCGGGCCGGGACGAGCGCCTGCCCCCGGTGATGACCGGCAGCCACCTGGACACCCAGCCCACCGGCGGCAAGTTCGACGGCGCCTACGGCGTGCTGGCGGGGCTCGAGGTGATCCGGACGCTCAACGACGCCGGCTACGAGACCGAGGCGCCGGTCGAGGTGTGCGTGTGGACCAACGAGGAGGGCTCGCGCTTCGCGCCCGCCATGATCTCCTCGGGCGTGTTCGGGGGCGCCTTCGAGCTCGATTTCGCCCTGAGCCGCGCCGACCGCGAGGGCAAGACCATGGCCGAGGAGTTGGAACGCATCGGCTATGCCGGCGAGCGCGAGGTGGGCGGACGCGCGATCGGCGCATTCTTCGAATGCCATATCGAGCAAGGGCCGATCCTCGAGGCGGAGGGCACCCCGGTGGGGGTGGTCATCGGGGCTCAGGGGCAGCGCTGGTACGAGGTGGAGATCACCGGCATGGAGGCACATGCGGGGCCGACGCCGATGGCGCGGCGCAAGGACGCGCTGGTCGGCGCTGCGCGGCTGGTCACCACGGTCAACCGGCTGGGCCACGACTTCCAGCCCGACGCCTGCGCCACCGTAGGCATGATGGAGGTGTCGCCGAACTCGCGGAACACCATTCCCGGGCACATCTTCATGACCGTCGACCTGCGCCATCCCGTGGAGGACCGTCTGACCGAGATGGACGCGGCGCTGCGCGCGGAGGCCGACGCGCTGCGCCACGAGCATGGGCTCGAGGTCGCGATCGAACAGATCTGGCACTTTCCGGCATCGCCCTTCGACCCGGGCTGCATCGACGCGGTGCGTGCCTCGGCCGTGGCCTCCGGGTACGAGTGGCGCGAGATCGTCTCCGGAGCGGGACACGACGCGTGCTATGTCTCGCGGGTGGCGCCGACATCGATGATCTTCGTGCCCTGCGAGGACGGCATCTCCCACAACGAGATCGAGAACGCGACCCCCGAGGATCTGGCGGCCGGCTGCCAAGTGCTGCTGGGCGCCGTGCTGGCCCGCGCCGGCGGGCAGTGAGGTGTCGCCGCAGATGACCGTTACCGTCCGCCACCTCCATTCGGCGGCCGTCGCGGCGGCCGCCGAGACGCTGGCGAAGAGTGGACACCCGCTGTTCTATCGCAACCCGCATCCGATGAGCCCGGAGCGGCACGAGCGACTGGGGCTGACGGGCGCCGGTGGCTACCGGTTCGCTGCAGGTGCGGTCGCGGTGCCGCTCAACGTCGACGAGTTCGAGTCCGCCCTGCCCCACTACCCGATCGTGTTCACGGCCGGAGATCCGGTGATCGCGCTTGCCATGCTCGGGCTCCAGCAGGGCCACAACCTGTTCGTGACCAAGGCCGGGACGTGGCGCGCCGGGGTGTACGTGCCGGCCTATGTCGAGCGCTATCCGTTCCTGTTGCGCCCGGCCGCGCACAAGAGACACCTGGTGTTGTGCGTAGACGAAGCGTCATCGCATGTCCGCGTCGGTGGCGACCGCCCGCTGTTTCGGGACGGCGACCCGACCGAAGCCACCGCCGCCGCGCTGGAGCGCTGCATCCGTTACGAGCGGGGGGCGGCGCTGACCCGCAAGTTCTTGGACGCGCTGATTGCGGCCGACGTCCTGGCGCCGGGCCGCTGGGAGCGCGAGGAAGGCACCGGCCCGGCACCACAGATCCAGTATCGAGTGGTGGATCCGGACCGACTCGCGAAGGTGCCGGCCGGGACGGTCGGCGCCTGGCACAAGGAGGGCTTCCTGCCCTATCTCTATGCGCACCTTTTCTCGGGAAGGAACTGGGACGACTTGGTCGTGCGTGCAGGGCGAAAGCAGGCGGCTCCCTAGTACCCACTTTCACGGAACGGGTACTAGCTGCCGCCGAGATGTCTGCGAACGTATGCGGCGACCGCATTCGACGGCACGGCGTAGGCGATACGCGGCACGGGCGCGGACGGGTCGCGGCCAGGGGCGCCCTGCTCCGCTCCCGCGACCATGGCCACCACCCGTCCGTCTCGGTCGAACACCGGGCCGCCGGAGAAGCCGAGGTCGACCTTCATCGACAGCCAGATCGCGTCGTCGAAACCCCAGTCGTTGTAGCGCAGCGGCTTGCCGTATCTGGGCACCTTCACCCAGCCGAGCGAGGCTAGGCCGAACTCGCGCGTGCTGGTCTGGGAGCCGAGCGCGACGACGGGATCGCCGGTGTGGATCGCGTTAGAGTCGGCGAAGGTCACAACCTCGAGCGGAGCGCGCGGCTCGATCTTGATCAGCGCCAGCTCGGCGAGCGGCACGACATCCAGGATTCGGCCGTCGTAGCCGGCACCGTCCCAAGTGGTAACGCGGACGCGGAAGCGCGGGTCACGCGCGATGTGGGCGACGGTGACGATGTAGCCGCGCGGGTCGACCACCATGCCGCTCCCCGTGTGGATCGGCCCGCTCGGATCTCCATACGGACCCGCACCCGGCGCGATCAGCGTGACGCGAACGTAGCCCGGCGCCACCCGCCGGGCCCACCGGCCGTAGTTGGGGATCTCCGCCTCGGCGGGCGTCAGATAGGGGAAGCTGAGCCCCGTGGCGCGCGACGGTGCCTCGGGTGCGGCGCCGGACGGCCCGCCCGCACAGGCGGCCAGCGCGCAGACAGCGCCAAGCGCTGCGACTAGTCGCGTCAAGCGGCGAATCATGGGCTCTTGTCGCGTGTTTCCACGAGCGCCGCCAGCCCGAACTGACCGGGCGCTGACGACTGAACAATGCACTGTGTCAAATGGGCCACATGGGTCGCCATGTCTCATATTGAACGGCAATGGCTATGGAATGCGGTATAAACGAATGATAAGATCAGTGTGGATCAAAGTAGATTGCACGATGTGTTCGGTGTGCGCGGTCAATTTGAACAATGGCGCGTCTGCATTGGGGTCGCATGGCCGCTGGCCGGCGTGCCACGGTGGAAAGACGAGGCGAGTTCGGCACTCGCGCGCCAGCGGCAACGTCCGCCCCGGATGCCCTGTTCCGATGCAGCTGCGGCCGGAACGGTACGGGCGGGGGTTGCAGCCGGGCGAGCGATCGCCAAATCAAATGGGAGTAATCGGCCCGGACGGTTAAGTAGCAAGGATCACGGAATTGAGCCGGAACATCCGCGTGGCACGAAATCAGTGGACCGTCGCAGGGTGAACCGGTATCAACGTCTCGAAGTCGGCCGGCGGGTCGGCCCAGGAGGCTTGGTGGCGGAACAACAACGGATCGATGTCACCGAAACCGGATGCGACCGATCTCGGTCTGGATCGCATGCACTAGTTTTGTCGAACTAACTTGAACCTTTTACGAGGGGGATAGCATGAAAAAGCTTGGGATCGCTATCGTGGCCGCCGGCCTGATGGCTGCCTCGAGTGCCTTCGGCGCGCAGATGAGTATGTTCACGTCGAAGAACGTCGAGGCCGTGAACACCGCGCCGGCCAGCGGCTCGCCTTTCGCGCAGGCGTTGAAGGGCGAATACGCCGCTCTCGCTCAGGAAGCGCTCGCCGAGTCGGATCATCTGCACGCCGACATGTACGCCCGCAAGGGCCTCGAAGCCGCCGCCGGCAACGAGATCGCGCCGGAGAACCCGAACGATTTCTGGTGGTGGCTGCCACGCCGGACGCGTCCGGAAATCTACGACGCTCATGGGCAGCTGGTCGCGGCATTGCCCGAGGGCAAGACCCGGAACCCGGCCGCGGCCGCCCGGGCGCAGGCCATGTACGACTGCTGGGTCGAGGAAGAGCACGAGGACATTTGGGCCCGCGCTCCCGGCGTCGACATGTACCAGCCCGCGGACATCGCCCGTTGCAAGGACGGCTTCTGGGCGGCGATGGAAGAGATGAAGGGCATGGCTCCGGCCGAAGAGTTCATCGTGTTCTTCGCCTTCGATCGTGCGAACCTCGACAACGCGGCCATGGCCGTGATCGACCGCGTCGCCGACGCGGCGTCGAAGGCCCCGAAGTCGCGCGTCTCGATCGTCGCGCATACCGACCGCGCCGGCTCCGCCCAGTACAACCTGGGCCTGTCGAAGCGTCGTGCCGACTCGGTCACGAATGCGCTGACTGGAAAGGGTATCGAGGCCAACCGCATCGCCGCCTCGTGGGTGGGTGAGACCCGTCCGCGCGTGCCGACGGGCGATGGCGTCGCCAACCCGCAAAACCGTCGCGCCGAGATCAGCATCCAATAGTCCCGGCACGGACGGTCTAAAGACCGGGGGCGTTCCCTCACGGGAACGCCCCCTTTTTTTCACACCTTATTGCGGCCGCGGAAGCGGCCCTGGCTCAAAAGTTTCGCTTTGCCCGCAAACCGGCGACCCGTACCATGGCCGTCACTTGGCGCCGCGGGCGTCCGGGGGTCACGGGCAGGAGCGACCGCACCGCGACACGGCCGGACCGACGGGACCCGGCCCCGCGGAGATCCGAACCGACGAGGACAGCCGGAATGCTCAAGAAGATCCTGATCGCACTGGGCGTTGTGGTGGTGTTGATCATCGCGGCGGCCGTCATCATCCCCATGGTCGTCCCGGTCGAGACCTACAAGGACGAGATCGCCAAGCAGGTGAAGACGGCGACCGGGCGCGATCTCGCGATCAACGGCGCCATCGACCTGTCGGTGATCCCGACCACGGCGCTGTCGGTCGGCGACGTCACCTTCTCGAACATGCCCGGCGGCAAGGCCGAGCACATGGCCCGGTTCGCGCAGCTGGACATCGAGGTGAAGCTGCTGCCGCTGCTGTCGGGCCGGCTCGAGCTCGACCGGCTGGTGCTGATCGAGCCGGTAATCAACCTCGAGAAGAACGCCGAGGGCCGACCCAACTGGCAGTTCGAGACGCAGGCCGCTGCGGACGGCGCCGAAGCGGGCCGCGACTCGGGCGCAGACGGTGCCGGCGCGCAGGGCGGCGGCGCGGGACTCGAGCAGATCCAGCTCGGCGACGTGCGGTTGGTCGACGGCACGGTCACCTACTCCGACCTCGCTACCGGTACGTCCGAGACCTTCGAGGATGTCGACATCACGGTGTCGCTGCCCGACCTGCAGAGCCCGCTCGACGTCAGCGGCGATCTCGCCTGGAACGGCGAGGAGCTCAAGCTCGACGCCCATGTCGAAGAACCCGACACCCTGCTCGCCGGCAACGCCAGCGCGGTACGGTACTCGCTCGACTCGACCAAGCTGACTTCCAGCTTCGACGGCACCCTGACCAATGCGGAGATTCCCGAGGCCTCGGGCGACTTCCGGCTCGATGTGCCGTCGGTGCGAGAGCTGGCCGCCTGGCTCGGCAGCCCGATCGATGCAAACGAGGGTACGTTCGGGCCGCTGGGCATTTCCGGGCGGCTGTCGGCCGAAGGGCCGAAAGTCTCTTTCACCGACGCCGAGCTCGCCTTCGACGATATCGAGGGTACAGGAGCGGTGACGGTCGATACCGGAGGCGCCGTGCCCTATATCGACGCCACGCTCGACCTGGCGTCGTTGAACCTCAACCCCTATATCGGCGCTCCGGCTGCCGGCGGCGATTCGGGCGGGGCGGGTTCCGAAGGCTCCGCCGGGTCGGACGGCGGCGCGGCCGGCGCGCAGGACTGGAGCACCGAGCCCATCGACGTCGCCGCGCTGCGCTCCGTCAATGCCGACGCGATGCTGTCGGCCGAGGCGATCCAGTTCCAGAAGATCAAGGTCGACCGTGGCGCGATCACGATGGCGCTGTCCGGCGGCGAGCTGACCCTCGACCTGTCCGAACTCGCGCTTTACGAGGGCCAAGGCAAGGCGCGGGTCGTGGTCGACGGGTCGGGCGGCACGCTCGCGGTCGCGGTGCCAAGCCTCTCCCTCACCGGCCTGGCGGCCAAGCCGTTCCTGACCGACGCGGCGGGTTTCTCCGACCTGTCGGGGGCGGCCAACTTCGAGGCCGGCAGTTTGCGTGCCTCGGGCAACAACCAGAAGGCGCTGGTATCGTCGCTGGCGGGGAACGGCAGCTTCGAGTTCGTCGACGGCGCTCTCGAAGGGACCAATCTCGCCTTGGCCCTGCGGCAAATCACCTCGCTGGGCAAGGCGGAAGCCGAGGCGACCGACTTCGCCCGCATCTCCGGCACCTTCAACATCGCCAACGGCATCGTCACCCAGAACGACCTTCAGATGCAGTCGCAACTCCTGCGGCTCGAGGGGGCGGGCGTGCTGCCGCTGCCGCCCAAGACGGTGGACTACAAGATCACGCCCAGGGGCGTGTTGTCGCTGGAGGGACAGGGCGGCGCCACCGACATCGGCGGCGTCGTGGTGCCGGTGCGCCTGCACGGGCCGTGGCACGACGTGCAGAACGAGCTGGTCTGGTCCGAAATGAGGGTGATCGGCCCCGAAGGCGAGCTCAAGCCGGCCTCGCTGGAGAATCTGCCGGAGGGCATCAAGGACAAGATTCCCGGCGGCGTGCTCGAGCAGCTCCCCGGCATCCTCGGCGGCGGCGCGGGCGGCTCCGGCACCAAGCCCGAAGACGCGGTCAAGGGCATCCTCGAGGGCGTGACGGGCGGCGAGTCCTCCGAGGGCGGCGCCACGGAGGAAGGCGGGTCGGGCGGCGGCATCAAGCTGCCCGGCGGGATCAAGCTGCCCGGACAGGATTGATCCGGCTGCCATCCGCCTCGAGGATTGAAAAGGGGGCCGGTGCGGCCCCCTTTTTCATGGGCGTGCACCGACGGCGACCGGCATGCCCACCGCGAGGCCGAGCGCCTCCGCGGCGGAGCCGCGGTTGACCGCGATCTCCACCAGGCCATTGGCGTTGACGTACCAGAAGGCGGTGTCGGGTCCGACGGCGGAGAAGGTCTCGGCCCGCGTCATGCGGCGACCTGCGGCCTCGATGGCAGTTTCGGCGGCGACGGCATCGGCGCGCAGCCCGGTCATCGCGTTGCCATAGCCGTCGACATGGATCACCGCCGGCAGGTCGTCGGGCCAGTCGGGACGATCGATCGCGGCCGGGTCGAGCGGGGTGCCGGGCGGGTCCTCGCCGCAGGCGATGCGCGCGGCCACCGGGGCGAAGAGGTCGCGGCCGTGGAAGCTGGCGGACAGTCGCCCGGGCCGCCAGTCGATGGTCCAGGCCGCGCCGTCGCCGCCACGGCGCAGCGCGATCGCGAACAGGCCGTTCTCGGGCCCGACGAACCAGTGTCCGCCGGTGCGCACGACCACCGGCCGCCGGTCGCCACCGACGCCGGGATCGACCACGCCCAGGAACACGGTGCCGGGCGGGAAATCCGGCACCAGCGCGGCGAGGAGGTAGGCCGAAGCGCGGGGGTCGAAGCCGGGCGCGGCGGACAGGAGGTCGACCACCGGCACGCCGGGCGCATCGCGCAGCACCGCCGCGGTCATCTGCCCGACATACGGCCCGGCGGGGCCGAAGTCGGTGAACAGCGCGACCATCGGCGCCCGGGCAGCGTTCAAGACGGCACCGTTACCACGTGGGTCGCCATGCCGCGCTCCGGCGCCCAATGGTGGACCAGGAAGGCGCCCGGCTCGGTCCGCGACCACGACACGGAGCCTTCGGTCCAGGCGAGCTCGAGCTGGGCGGTGACTGAGGGCGCCACGCACAGCACCGTGCCCGCCCAGCCCAAGGTCACCGCGCGATGCATGTGGCCGCAGACGACGCGAACCACCTGCCGGTGGCGGCGCACCACCTCGGCCATGGCGTCGCCGCCCTCGCACCACATGCTGTCCATGATGCCGAGGCCGAGCTTGGCCGGCGGGTGGTGCATGAAGATCAAGGTGGGACGGTGTGGAGCCGCGGCGAGCGTGCGATCGAGCCAGTCGAGCCGCGCCGGACACATGAGCCCGCCCGCCCGATCGGGCACCACCGTGTCGAGCCCGACCAGGCGGAGCGGCCGGTCCTCCACCGCATAGTGCAGAAACTCGCCGCCCGTTGGCCAGTAGTCCTGTTCGGCAAACGCCCGGCGCAGGTCTTCGCGTCGATCGTGGTTGCCGGGCACCAGGTAGACGGGCATGGGCAGGCGATCGAGCCGCGCGCGCAGGGCGGCGTACTCGTCGGGCGCGCCGTCCGCGGTCAGGTCGCCGGTGCCGAGCACGATATCGGGCACGGGGCTGAGCGAGAGCAGTCGATCGACGACGCGGTCCACCGCCGCGACGGCGTCGCCGCCGTGAAAGCCGGCCTCGCCGGCCCTGGTGATGTGCGGGTCGCTTATTTGTGCGATAAGCATGGCCCGAAGGATAGACCAATTGCGGCGCGCGAGGGACCCGGGTGACGGTACATCGCTGGCAGGATCTGAGCTGGCCCGAACTGGCGGGGCTGGACGTCGCCGGGGCGGTCGCCGTGCTGCCGCTGGGCGCGGTAGAGCAGCACGGCCCGCACCTGCCGCTGTCGGTCGACGGTGCGATCAATGCAGCGGTGCTGGAGCGCACGCTGGAGGTCGTGGACGACACCGTCACGGTGCTCGCATTGCCGCAGCAGCCGGTGGGACTGAGCCCGGAACACGGGGACTTTCCCGGCACGCTGAGCCTGACCCCCGAGACCATGCTGGCGATGCTGCGCGAAATCGGCGCGTCGATTGCCGCGGCCGGCGTCCGCCGGCTGGTGCTGCTCAACAGCCACGGCGGCCAGCCGGCGATCCTCGACCTGGCCGCACAGTCGCTGCGCGACCGTCACGGGATGCTCGCCGTACCGGTCAACGCGTTTCGGCTGTGGCGGCGCGCCGAGCACCTGCCGGCGGACAAGGCCGCCTATGATGTGCACGCCGGGGCGATCGAGACGTCGATCTTGCTGCACCTGGCGCCGGAGGCGGTGCGCCAAGACGAGTTGCGCGACTTCACCTCCGCCGCCGCGGCGCTGCGCGATGGGCTGGAGGCGGCGGCACCGGGCGCAGGGGCACGCGCGGCGTGGCGGGCAGGCGATCTGAACCCGACCGGTGCGGCCGGTGACGCGACGCTCGCTCGCGCCGAGATTGGCGCACGCCTCGTGGACGAGGCAGGCACGGCGCTGGCGCGGATCATCGTGAAGCTGGCGGCGACGGAGCCGCCGGAGCGCACGGCGTAGCGGAAACGGTTGTCGTCAGGCAGCGCCGGCCTTGCGCTCCTTGAGCACGCGGCTCTCGGGCAGCCACAGGGTGACCGTGGTGCCCTGGCCGGGATGGCTGCTGATCTCGAGGTGGCCATCGTGCCGCTCGATCAGTGCCTTGGACAAAGGCAGGCCGAGGCCCGTGCCCTCGTGCTGACGGGCAAGCCTGCCGTCGATCTGGCCGAAGGGCTGAAGCGCTTGGGGGATGTCCTCGGGCGCCATGCCGATGCCGGTGTCCGAGACCGTGACCAGAAACCCGTCGTCCGCCCGGTGCTCGGCGCCGATCACGACCCGGCCGCCGGGTTCGGTGAATTTCACGGCGTTGGCGAGCAGGTTGAGGATCACCTGCTTGATCCGACGCTCGTCGGCGTGGATGGGCGGCAGGCTGTCGCCGGTGGCGTCGACCAGCTCGATCTCCGCCCGCTCGGCACGAGTGCGGATCAGGCGCAGGCAGGCGCGCGCGACACTGGCGATGTCGGTCGGCCCCTCCTGGAGCTCGACATTGCCCGACGCCTCCAGCTTGGCGATGTCGAGGATGTCGTTGATCAGCGCCAGCAGGTGGCGTCCGCTGTCGTTGATGTCGGCGATGTACTCGCGATAGGCGTCGTTCTCCAGGGAACCGAACATCTCGTCGCGCATCACGTCGGAGAAGCCGATGATGGCGTTGAGCGGCGTTCGCAGCTCGTGGCTCATGGTGGCCAGGAACTCGGACTTGGCGCGGCTCGCCTCCTCCGCCGACTCCTTGGCGCGGACCAGCGCTTCCTCGGCCTGTTTGCGCCCATGGATGTCGCCCACCGATCCGGCCATGCGGTAGACCTTCCCCTCCTCGTCGCGCAGCGCCAGCCCGCGGTCTGCGACCCACCGATAGCCGTTATCGGCGGCGCATATCCGGTACTCGCAGGCGAAGAACTCGGTTTCCCCGCGCAGGTGGCGGCGGACGGCCTTCCAGTAATGGTCGACGTCGTCGGGATGGATGCGCTCGCGCCAGGCGTCGAAGTCGTGGCGCTCGTCGGGCGCGTCGAAGCCGATGATCGACCAGGCGCGAGCGGAGAGATAGGTGGCGCCGCTGGCAGGCGACCAGTCCCACAGACCCTCGTTGGAGCCGCGCACGGCCAGCGCCAGGCGTTCCTCGCTCTCGCGCAGCGCGGCTTCGGCCTGCTTGCGCTCGGTGATATCGCCGATCGAGCCGGCCATGCGTACCGCGCGTCCATTCTCGTCGCGCAGCGCCTTGCCGCGTTCGACCACCCAGATCTCGCGCCCGTTGTCGGAACGGTAGGTCCTGTACTCGCACACGTAGTGGTCGGTCTCGCCCTTGAGGTGGCGCACGATGGCGCGCCGGCGGTGGGGCTGGTCCGCGGGATGCACCGCCGCCCACCAACGCTCGGTCGTGGGCTCGCCCGTCATGCCCAGGAACTCGAGTGCGCGGGTGGACGCGAAGATCGTGTCGGTGGAAATGTCCCAGTCCCACAGGCCCTCGTTCGCGCCCTGCATGGCCAGGGCATAGCGTTCCTGGCTCACCTTGAGCTCGCGCTCCGCCCGGCGCCGCTCGGTAATGTCGGAGTAGACGGTGACGAAACCGCCGCCGGGGATCGGGTTGCCGCGGATTTCGAGAACGGTGCCGTCGGGCCGCTCGCGCTCGATGTGATGGGGCCGGAACTGCCCGGCGAGCTCGATCCGCTCGCGCACCAGCTCGTCGACGTCACCCGGGCCATACTCGCCATTCTCGGCGTTGAAACGGATGTACGCCTCGAACGGCGTGCCGTGCGCCTTGAGCTCGCGGGGGAAGCCGTAAATCTCGAGCAGGCGGTCGTTGCCCGCGATCAGGCGCAGGTCGGCATCGATCATCGAGATGCCGTCGTCGAAGCTGTCGATCGCGACCTGCAGGCGCTCCTGCCGAGCTTCGGCCTCCGCTCGCGCGCGTTTGAGCTCGGTAATGTCCACGAACACGCACACGACGCCGCCCGACGCGGTGCGGCGCTTCAGCACTTGCAGCGTGCGGTCGCCGGGCAGCGGCAACTCGATCGGGTCGCCGGGGTCGCGGTGCGCCGCCATGCGCTGTTCGACCCAGTCTTCGGGGAGTCCGAGG
>CAZMTC010000102.1:0-11514 GCA_964569105.1 uncultured Alphaproteobacteria bacterium
TAGGGCTGCAGGACGTAGGACCGGATCTGATGGCCCCAGCCGATGTCGGTCTTGCCCTCGGCCTCGGCCTGCGCCGCCTCTTCCCGCCTCTGCAGCTCGAGCTCGTAGAGCCGCGCCTTGAGCATGCTCAGGGCGGCCGCCCGGTTACGATGCTGCGAGCGGTCCGACTGGCACTGCACGACGATGCCGGTGGGCATGTGGGTCATCCGCACGGCGCTGTCGGTCTTGTTGACGTGCTGACCGCCGGCGCCCGAGGCGCGGTAGGTGTCGACGCGGATGTCGCCCTCGTTGAGCTCGACCTCGATGTCCTCGTCGACGACCGGGTAGACCCAGACCGAGGCGAAGGAGGTATGGCGGCGCGCGCTCGAATCGAATGGCGAGATGCGCACGAGGCGATGCACGCCGCTCTCGGTCTTGGCCCAGCCATACGCGTTGTGGCCGATCAGCCGGATCGTCGCCGACTTGATGCCCGCCTCTTCGCCCGGGCTCTCCTGCAGCCACTCGACCTTGAAGCCGTGCCGCTCGGCCCAGCGCGTGTACATGCGCATCAGCATCGCGGCCCAGTCCTGGCTCTCGGTGCCGCCGGCGCCGGCATGGACCTCGAGGAAGGCGTCGTTTGCGTCGGCCTCGCCCGAGAGCAGGCTCTCGAGCTGAAGCTTGGCGGCGCGCCGGCGCACGGCCTCGAGCGCGTCGCGCGCCTCCTTCTCGGCGGCCTCGTCGTCCTCGGTCTCGGCCAGTTCGGCAAGCGTGATCCCGTCCTCCATATCCTGCTCGAGACCGCGATACTCGCCCAGCGTCCGCTCGAGCGCCGTGCGCTCGCGCATCACCGCCTGGGCCCGGTCGGGGTCCTCCCACAGGGACTGGTCCTCGGCCAGCGCGTTCAGCTCGTCCAGGCGCTTCTCCGACCCCTCCGGGTCAAAGATGCCTCCTCAGCAGTCCCAGCGACTGCTCGATGTCTTCGACGACGGCCTGAACCTCGGCGCGCATATCTGATACTCCCTCGCTTGCCGCGACGGCTGGTGTTGGTGGCTCCTCGGGAAAATTCTAATAGGTTCCGCCGGTCCCGGTAATGCCCGAGCCGAGCGACGGCGGCACGATCAGCGGCGGCGCCTCGCCATCCTCCGAGGAGGACGAGCCCTCGGCTTCTCCGGGGTTTTCCGATACCTGGCCGGAGGCGGCTTCGGTCTCCTCGCCACTCTCGATGTCGTAGTTGAGCGGCGGCATGATCTGCTGGTTCGAGCCGGGCGCCGGCGCGTTGCCGGGTTTGAAGGCCTCCACGATCACCTTCTCGTCGCCCGGCTGCGCCGGAAGGCCCGTGTTGTAGTTGATACGCACCAGCTGAATGCCCTCCGGCACGCGGAACGGTGTCGCGGGTGCGTCCTCGAGCACGGTCGACATGAAGTCGATGAAGATCGGCAGGGCCGTGCGGCTGCCGGTCTCCTTGGGGCCCAGCGTCTTGGGCTGGTCGAAGCCGACCCAGACGCCGACCACCAGGTCGGGTGTAAAGCCCATGAACCAGGTGTCGAAGCTGTCGTTGGTGGTGCCGGTCTTGCCGCCCATGGGTTTGCCGATCGCCGATGCGCGCACGCCGGTCCCGCGCTGGACCACGCCCTGCATGATCGACACGATCTGGTAGACCGACAACGGGTCCGCGAGCTGCTCGCGCATGTCGGGGACGACCGGAGTCGGCTGGTCGCGCCACTCGACGCCATTGCAGTTCCCGCACGGCCGTTTGTCGTGTTCGAAGACGGTCTCACCGTAGCGGTTCTGGACCCGGTCGATCAGTGTCGCCTCGACCTCCTTGCCACCGTTGACCAGGCGCGCATAGGCGTTGGTCAGGCGCAGGAGCGTCGTTTCGCCGGCACCGATCGCGACGGACAGGTGCGGCGGCAGGTCTGGCGACACGCCGAAGCGCTCGCCGAATTCCTCGACCTTCTCGATGCCGACGTCCATGGCCAAGCGCAGCGTCATCAGATTGCGGGACTTCTCGACGCCCAGCCGCATCGGCACCGGCCCGTAGAAATTGCCCGAGTAGTTCTTGGGCTTGTACTTGCCCAGACCGGCGGTCTTCACCACCACCGGTGCGTCGAGCACGATGGTCGCCGGCGTATAGCCGTTCTCGAGCGCGGCGAGATAGACGAAGGGCTTGAACGCCGAGCCCGGCTGGCGCTCGGCCTGCGTTGCGCGGTTGAATTCGCTGGTCGAGAAGCTCCAGCCACCGCTCATCGCCAGCACGCGTCCCGTGTGCGGATCCATGGCGACCAGCGCGCCCTGGACGTCGGGCACCTGGCGCAGCGCGACCGTGCCTTCGGGATACGGCTCACCGTCGGCGTCTTTCTCCACCTGCTCGACCGCGACCACGTCGCCCACCGCGACTACGTCCGACGGCTTGTTTGGCGACGGACCGGTACGCTGTTCCTCGCGCCAGGGCGCGGCCCAGCGCATTTCGGCCAATGGAATTCGGGCCTTTCCGCCGCCTTCGAGCCCTACGGTGGCGCCCTTGCCGTCTATCTCGAGCACGGCCGCGAGCACCCAGGGCCGCAGCCCGTCCGGCGCCTCGACCTCCTGGAGCGCCGTCACCCAGTCGGCTTCGGCGTCGATGCGCGCGATCGGTCCGCGCCAGCCATGCCGCCGGTCGTAGGCAATCAGGCCTTCCCGTAGCGCCGCGTCGGCCACTTTCTGCATCGACGGGTCGAGGGTCGAGCGCACAACCAGGCCGCCGCCCCACAGAGCGTCCTCGCCATAGCGGTCCAGCAACTCCCGGCGCACGTCCTCGACGAAATACTGGCCGACGGGCTCGGCGTCGTCACGTTGGAGCACCACCAGCGGCTCCGCCTTGGCCGCCTCGGCCGTGCTGCGTGTGATGGCGCCGTCCTCGACCATGCGGTCGACGACCCAGTTGCGGCGCCCCACCGCGGCATCGTAGTCGCGCTCGGGCCGGTAGTTGTTCGGGGCCTTGGGCAGCGCGGCCAGATAGGCGGCCTCGGCCACGGTAAGCTCTGCGAGCGCCTTGTCGAAGTAGTTCTGCGCCGCCGCAGCCACCCCAAAGGCGCGCCGGCCCAGATAGATCTCGTTGAGATATAGCTCGAGAATCTGATCCTTGGTGAAGGTCCGCTCAATGCGGAAGGACAGGATCATCTCCTTGAGCTTGCGCTCCATCGACAACTCGTTGGAGAGCAGAAAGTTCTTGGCCACCTGCTGGGTGATCGTCGATGCGCCGACCGGGCGCCGGCCGCTGCCGCTGAGCTTGATCTTGGCATAGATGTATGCGGCGTTGGCCACGCCCATGAAGTCGATGCCCGGATGCTCGTAGAAGGTCTTGTCTTCCGCCGAGAGGAAGGCGTTTTTGACCAGATCGGGCACGTTCTCCACCGGCACGAAGACCCGCTTCTCCTGGGCGAATTCACCGATCAGGCGGCCGTTGCCGGCATAGACCCTTGTGACGATCGGCGGCTCGTAGTCCGCCAGCGCGCGATAGTCGGGCAGATCCTGACCATAATGGTAGAAGCCGTAGATCACCGCTCCCACGCCGGCGATGGCCAGCACGAAGCCGACCGCCAGCAGGCGCAGCATCCAGCGGGTAACGCGGGTCCAGCTCATCGCAGAAGTCCGTTGTGCGTCCAGGGCCGTGCCCGTCCGACCTCGCGCCCGTCACGAGCAGAAGCCGAAATCCGATCCATCGCTCAATATAGCAGCGAAAGCACGAAGGTCACCGGCGGATCGACCTCGTAGCGTCCAATTGTGGCCTGCATATGGCCCCTTGGCGCTGCCCGCAACCTCCTTCTCTAGGACTTCGACAGCCGGTCCCGCTCAGCGAAATAGGCGTCGATCGCGTCGCGCATCGCTCGGGCGATGGTGTCCAGATGCTCGCGCTTGCCGAGCTTGCGCTCGTCGGTGGGGTTGGTGAGGTAGCCGAGCTCGACTAGCACCGAGGGCACATCGGGCGCCTTGAGCACGGCGAAGCCCGCGAAGCGGTGGGTATTGCGCAGCAACGTGACGCGCCGGCCGAGCTCGTTGACCAGGATTTCGGCGAAGGAAGCCGAGAGGTTCATGGTCTCGCGCTGTGCCAGGTCGATGAGAATATCGGCAACCTCGTCCTCCTCGCTCGAAAGGTCGACACCCGCGATCACGTCCGATCGGTTCTCCTTCGCCGCCAGCGCCGCCGCCTCGGCGTCCGACGCGGTCTCGGAGAGGGTGTAGACCGAGGCGCCGCGCACGCTCGAGCTTCTGTGCGCATCGGCGTGCAACGAGATGAAGAGCGCCGCATCGGCCTGGCGTGCCATCGCGAAGCGCTCGCGCAGCGGGATGTAGAAATCGCTGTCGCGGGTCAGGCGGGCGTCGTAGCGGCCGGTGGCGTTGAGCACGTCACGCAGCACCCGACCCGCCGCGAGGGTCACGTTCTTCTCCTTGGTCCCGCCTTTGCCCAGCGCCCCGGGATCGACGCCCCCGTGCCCAGGGTCGATCATGATGATCCGCTTGCCCGCCGGAGCCGGAGCCGGCGAAGAAGGCGGCGGCGGACTTGTCGCGGCGAGCGGCGGCGGCGGACTCTGCTGGCGCTGGATGGCCTGGAACTCGTCGGCACTGATCTGCTCGAGGTCGACCACCAGACGGAAGTTGGGAACGGTGTCGTTGGGCTTGAGCACGAAGTCGCGTTCGATCTTCACCGGCCCCGCGACGTCGAGGACGATGCGCGTCGTGTCGGGGGTAAACAGGCCGAAGCGGAACGCCTGAACCAGGCTGCGACCACTCACCGGCACATCGGTTTGCAGGCGCCAGTTCACCCGCGGCAGGTCGATGACCACCCGATAGGGGTTGGACAGCGTGAAGGTGCGATACGCGACGCGATGAGAGATGTCGACCACGAAACGCGCGCCGGCCGCATGCTCGCCGATGCGGACGCCGGTGACGTCCGGCGCCGCCGCGGTGGGCTCTGTCGCGAACGCAAGGACAAGGCCCACGACGGCGGCCCAGAGGAGCGCACCGCCGCGTAGGGCTTGGAAAATCTTGCGGCCGATCCGTGACATCAGCGCGAGATATACCCTTCGCTCTGGATTCCCTTCAACGCCTCAACCGCGACCGCAGATTCAAACCGGTTTGCTTTCGATCGCCAGCATTTCAGATTGTGGATTGCGGCGACACTCCTTATTCTACGGTTGCTACGGTCCGATTCGCTGGCGAAACTCGATGTTGCTGGCAATGGGTCGGTCAGATCGCGCAGCCGGGCCCAGGCCCCTCGTCCCTGGCATCATTGCCACGGGGCAGCGTAACGGAGGGTGACCGCTTCGGCGCGGCGCGGGCGACCAGTTCATGGACCGCAGCGGCAACGGAACCCTTCGGGGCCGTGCGCCGATCCCCACGCGGACCTGGCGACCGGTCAGCCCGGCGCGGCACGATTGCGCGTCCCGGGCGAGGCGCCGTATCAGGAGGAAGAGCGCGAATCATGCACGCCCCGATCACCTCGCAACGTCATACACGCCCCGCCGCCCCCGGACTGGCGGGCGGGCGGTGGCCGTTTGGAGTCATTGATGGTCAAACGCATGCTCATCGATGCGACCCACCCGGAGGAAACCCGGGTCGCGGTCGTCAGTGGTAACCGGCTGGAGGAGTTCGACTACGAGACGTCGACGAAGAAGCAGCTCAAAGGCAACATCTACCTGGCAAAGGTGACGAAGGTCGAACCTTCGCTACAGGCGGCGTTCGTCGAATATGGTGGGAACCGCCACGGATTCCTTGCCTTCTCCGAAATCCACCCCGACTACTACCGCATCCCCATCGCCGACCGCGAGGCGCTGATGGCCGAGGAGGCCGAGGCGCAAAACGAGGTCGATGCCGAGGCCCGCGAGGGCGAGGACGGCGAGGAAGTGGAGATCGTCGGCGGCGACGGCGAGGACGACATCGGGCCGCCGCGCCGCAAGCCGATGCGGCGCTACAAGATTCAGGAGGTCATCTCCAAGCGCCAGGTCGTGCTGGTCCAGGTGGTGAAGGAAGAGCGCGGCACCAAGGGGGCGGCGCTGACGACCTACATATCGCTGCCCGGCCGCTACTGTGTCCTGATGCCCAACACGCCCCGAGGCGGCGGCATCTCGCGCAAGATCACCAACGCCCAGGACCGCAAGCGGCTCAAGAGCCTGCTCGAGGAGCTGTCGATCCCCGAAGGAATGGCCGTGATCCTGCGCACGGCGGGGATGGAGCGGTCCAAGGCGGAAATCAAGCGCGACTACGAGTATCTGATCAAACTGTGGGACGAGATCCGTGAGCTGACGCTCCAGTCGACGGCACCCGCGCTGATCTACGAGGAGGCGGATCTTATCCGCCGGGCCATCCGCGACCTCTACACGCGCGATATCGAGGAGGTGTTCGTCGAAGGCGAAGAAGGCTACCGCACGGCCAAGGACTTCATGAAGCGCATCATGCCGTCCCACGCCAGGCGGGTGCAGCCTTATAAGGACGGCGGCCTGCCGATGTTCCACCGTTTCCAGGTGGAAAGCCAGATCGACGGCATCCACTCGCCCGTCGTGCAGCTCAAGTCGGGCGGCTACATCGTCATCAACCCGACCGAGGCATTGGTCGCCATCGACGTCAACTCGGGCCGCTCGACGCGCGAGCGCAACATCGAGGAAACGGCGCTGCGTACCAACCTGGAGGCGGCCGAGGAAGTGGCACGCCAGCTCCGCCTGCGCGACCTGGCCGGTCTGATCGTCATCGATTTCATCGACATGGACGAGTACCGCAACCAGACGCAGGTCGAGCGCCGCTTCAAGGAAGCGATGAAGAACGACCGCGCGCGGGTCCAGATCGGCCGCATCAGCCCGTTCGGACTGCTCGAACTGTCGCGCCAGCGGCTGCGCCCCAGCCTGCTGGAGGCCAGCACCGAGATGTGCTCGCAGTGCGGCGGCACCGGCTATGTCCGCTCGACCGAATCGACCGCGCTGCAGGTGCTGCGCGTGGCCGAGGAGGAAGGCATGCGCAAGCGCAGCCGCGAGATAACGATCTACGTGCCACCTCAGGTCGCGGTCTACGTCCTCAACCGCAAGCGGGCGATGCTGGGCGAGATCGAGGGGCGGTACGGCTTTCGCGTCTATGTCGAGGCCGACGAGACCGTGATCCCGCCCGACTTGCGTGTCGACCGCGTCTCCGGCGAGCCCGAGGAAACCGCCGAGATGGCCGAGGAGGAGCGCGCGGAGCCGAAGTCCGAGGAGAGCCGCTCCAATCGTGGCCGGCGGAGCGACCGCAGGCGGTCGCGCAAGCGGGACGACGAGGAGCAGATCGAGGCCGCCGTCGAGAGCGCAGCAGAGGAGGAGACCGAGCGCAGCGCCGGCGCCGAAAGCGATGACGAGGACGGCCAGCGCAAGCGGCCGCGCCGCCGGGGTCGCCGCGGGGGCCGCCGGCGCTCGCGCAAGCAGGCCAATGACGATGCCGCGGTCCAGGACGAAGCTGGGGAACAGCCTGTCGCGGGTCCCGAGGAAATCGACACCACTCCGCAGGACGACCGCCAGTCCGCGATCGCACCGGCGGAAGCCGCGGTGGTCGAGGAAAACGCGACAGAACCGGTCGCGGCCGAACAGGATGTGCCCACGGACGAGGCCAACACGGACGACCCTGCAGCGGAGGAGAAGCCCGCCAATCGGCGCAGCCGCGCCAAGTCCGCCACGGCGCGGAAGCCGGCCCGGCGCAGCCGCTCCAAGACCGACGAGACCACAAAGGGCGAAGGCGACGTCGGCGGCGAGGCTGAGAAGGGAGCCCGAAAGAGCAACGGACGCGGCAAGGAGGAAAGCCGCGGCGAGGCCGGCCCGAGCAATACCGAGGATCGGCCCGCGGAGCCCGAGCCCTCCGCGGCCGAGGCCGGCGACGAGAGCGAGCCCGCCGAACAGGAGGAAGAGAAGAAACCGCGCCGGCGCGGTTGGTGGAACCGCATGGTGACCACCACCGAGTAGCTCCGGGACGCCGGCGTCAGCGCCGCCAGGCCTCGAGCCGCGCGGCGGCCTCTTCCATCTCCTCGGGCGTGCCGGCGAAGGAGAAGCGAACGAAGGCGTTGCCGCGGCGCGGGTCGAAATCCAGACCGGGCGTCACGGCGACGCCCGTCTCCTCCAGAATCCGCTTGCAGAACTCCGGGCTGTCGTTGGTCAACGGGCTGACATCGGCATAGACGTAAAAGGCGCCGTCGGCCGGTGCCAGCCGGTCGAATCCCGCAGCCGGCAGCCGGTCGAGCAGGATCGCGCGGTTCCTGGCGTAGCGCTCGACATTGGCGCGCAACTCGTCGTGGCAGTCGAACACCGCGGCACCGGCATGCTGCGACAACGCCGGCGGCGAAATGAACAGGTTCTGCGCCAGGCACTCCACGGCTCGCAGCAGATCCTCAGGGAGCACCATCCAGCCCAGCCGCCAGCCGGTCATCGAGAAGTACTTCGAGAAGCTGTTGATCACCACGGCGTCGGGATCGAATTCCAGCGCGGTGCGCGCGCTCCGGCCGAAGGTAATGCCGTGATAGATCTCGTCTGAGATCAGCCGGATACCGCGGTCGCGGCAGTGGGCGCACAGCGCGCTGAACTGCTCGTCAGGCAGCATGGTGCCGGTCGGGTTCGACGGGCTGGCCACGATCAGGCCGTCGACCGGCCGGTCGAGCGCGTCGAGCATCGCGGCGGTCGGCTGGAATCGCGTGTCATCGCCCACCGGCAGGCCGACCGGCTCGATGTCGAGCGCGCGAAGGATGTTCTTGTAGGCGGGGTAGCCCGGCTCGGCGATGGCCACCCGGTCCCCCGGGTCGAACGCGGCCATGAAGGACAAGACGAAGGCCCCCGACGAGCCGGTCGTGGCCACCACCCGATCGCGCGACACCTCGATACCGTACCAGTCGGAGTAGTGTGCGGCGATGCGCTCGCGGAGGCGCGGGATGCCGAAGCTGTCCGTGTAGCCCAGGCGGTCCGAGTCCAGCGCCGCCTTGGCCGCCTCGATCACACCATGCGGCGCGCCGGTGCCAGGCTGCCCGACCTCGAGGTGAATTACGTCGTGACCCGCGGCTTCGCGCTCGTTGGCCGCGCGCAGCACGTCCATCACTATGAAGGGCGGTATACGTCCGCGCGCGGCGACCTTGTAGACCATGCGAAGCCTCCTTGTGCTCGAGGGCTCTCGAACCGACTGAATTGACGACGCGTGGGGGATACCCCAATTTGAATGTGCGAATCATCCCTTGGTCTTGGGCCTTGCTGGCCATCCGAGTGAAAGCCGATGCTCAGTCGCCTGCGTGCCGCCCTGTTGTCGCTCCTGGTGTTGATCACGGCCGTTGGTCCGGCGTTGGGTCAGGCTGGCGCGGTACGCGAAGGTGTGCTGATCCGTGACACCGAAATCGAAAACATCGTCCGAGCCTACGCCGAGCCCGTGTTCAGCGCCGCAGGGATGAACGCCGACGACATCAATGTTCACATTTTGCACGAGCCCAGCCTGAACGCCTTCGTTATCGACGGCTTCAACATGTTCTTGCACACTGGCCTCATGCGCGAAGCCAAGACCCCCGAGCAGCTCATCGGCGTCATCGCGCACGAGACCGGACACATCGCGGGCGGACACGTCGCCAAGCTGACGCAGCAGGTAAAAGGCCTCACCGAAATCCCGATCATCGCGTTGATCGTGGGGGTTGGCCTGGGCATCCTGGCCCAAGACAGCAATGCCACCATAGCCGCGGCGTCTTTAGGCAACCAGCTGACGCAACGCCAGTTCCTGGCCTATGCGCGCGGGCATGAGAACGCGGCCGACCAGCTTGGCTTGCGTTACCTCGATCAGGCCGGGATCAGCGCGGAAGGCCTTTACGAGTTCCTGAGCAGGCTGCAGAACCAGGAGTACCTGGTAGTCGACCGACAGTCGCCCTATGTCCGCACGCACCCGATCACCTCGCAGCGCATCGACTTCGTGCGCCGCCACATCGAGCAGTCGAGCGCCACCGGAAACGAGATGCCGCCCCGCTTCAAGGCCATGCACGCGCGGTTGCAGGCGAAGCTCGACGGCTTCCTGGACTTCCCGATTCGGACCCTGGCCAAATACAAGGACACCGACGACTCGATCCCGGCGCGGTATGCCCGTGCCATCGCCTACCACCGGGACGCGGACTCCCGAAAGGCGATCGAGCTGATCGACGGGCTGATCGCCGATTTCCCGGACGACGCCTATTTCCACGAACTCAAAGGCCAGATCCTGTTCGAGAGCGGCCGGCCCGCCGAGGCTGCGGAGGCCTACTCGAAGGCTGTCCGGCTGATGCCGAACGCACCCCTGATTCGCACTGCGCTGGCTCAGGCGCTCAACGCCACCCAGCAGCCGGGCACCTACGAGCAGGCGCTCGTGCATCTGCAGGCCGCCGTCCGCGAGGACAGGGGCCATCCCATGACCTGGCTCCAGATGGCGATCGCCCACGGTCGCATCGGCAACATCGGGGAGTCGGCACTGGCCGGGGCTGAATACAACATGCTGGTCCGCCGCTACGAGGACGCGCGTGCCCAGGTGCTGCGCGCCGAGGAACTGCTCGACCGCGGCTCGCCAGGATGGCAACGAACCCAGGACATCAAGCGCCAGCTCGATCAGATCGCCGAGCGGGAGCAAGGCTGATCCGTGCGATGGCGCCATCGCGTTTCACCTAACTGAACGATCTCGGGAAATCCGCCCCATGACCCTTCGATCCGCCGCCGCTGCGATCGCCTGCGCCTTCGTTGTCCTGAGCGGCGCCCGCGCCGCCGACGAGGTCCCGGCCTCAAACCCGCCAAGCCCGTTCGACGCGCAGCAGGAACGAGCGATCCGCGAGATCGTCCGCGACTATCTGGTCACGCATCCCGAGGTGATCGTCGATGCGATCGAAGTGCTGCGTGAGCGTCAGCGCGCGCAGGAGCTGGAGAATACGCGCCAGGCAGTCACCGCCAACGCCGATGCGTTGCTCGAAGACCCGCACACGCCGGTCGTCGGTAATCCGGACGGCGACGTGACCATCGTCGAGTTTTTCGATTATCGCTGCGGTTACTGCAAGCGCGTCTTCCCCGCCCTGATGGACCTGTTGGAGGAGGACGGCAACATTCGCCTGGTGATGAAGGAATTCCCTATCCTGGGTCCCGAATCGCAATTCGCCGCGCGTGCCGCCCTGGCCGCGCGCGAGCAGGACAGGTATGGCGACTTTCACGCCCGGCTGATGGAGGCCAGGGGCGAGCTGAGCGAGGACGCGGTCATGGCCATCGCCGGATCGGTCGGCCTCGACCTCGACCGGCTGCGCGACGACATGACGGCGGAGAGGATCGACGAGGCGCTCGAACGCAACTTCGCGCTGGCTGACCGGCTGTCGATCCGCGGGACACCCGCCTTCGTCATCGGCGACGAGCTGGTGCCCGGAGCCATCGGCCTGGACCAGCTTCGCCGCATGGTTGAAGAGCAACGCGAGCGCGCAGGCTGAACGCGATGGGCGCGACCGGACATCCCATCGCGGCGCCGCCCGTCGCAGCGAACGCGCTGGCGATGATCGGCAACACACCGATGGTCGAGTTC
>CAZMTC010000103.1:0-11509 GCA_964569105.1 uncultured Alphaproteobacteria bacterium
AACGGCATCGTGTTCCTCGACGAGATCGACAAGATCACCGGCAAGCAGGAGCGCTCGGGCGCCGACGTCTCCCGCGAGGGCGTGCAGCGCGACCTGCTGCCGCTGATCGAGGGCACCACGGTCGCGACCAAGCACGGCACGGTGAAGACCGACCACATTCTGTTCATCGCCTCGGGCGCGTTCCACTTCGCCAAGCCCTCGGACATGCTGCCCGAGCTGCAGGGACGGCTGCCGATCCGGGTCGAGCTGCAGGCGCTTACCAGAGACGACTTCGTGCGCATCCTCAAGGAGCCGGAGAACAGCCTGCTGCTGCAGTACCAGGCGCTGATGGCGACCGAGGACGTCCAGCTCACCTTCACCGAGGACGCGATCCAGGCACTCGCCGACCTCTCCGCCCAGATCAACCAGTCGGTCGAGAACATCGGCGCCCGCCGCCTGCACACGGTGATGGAGCGCCTGCTCGAAGAGATCTCCTACACCGCCACCGACCGCGGCGGCGAGGCGATCACCATCGACGCCGACTACGTCAACGAGCAGGTCGCGTCGCTGGCCAAGGACGCGGATCTGTCGAAGTTTATTTTGTAACCGGCGATCTGGCCGGACCCCGGTACAGACCCTATCCTGCCGCCGATGCGCCGACAGCCGCCATCCTCCGTCCAGATGAACCCCGCACAGCTCGTGCGCCGGGTGCCGCTCAAGCCGCATCAGCTCATCGAGCCAATCACGCCGCAGGACGATCTCTTCGTGCTCGCCCATATGGGCCTGCCGGTGGTCGACGCGGCGGACTGGCGGGTCGAGGTCGGCGGGCTGGTCGAGCGGCCGCTTTCCCTGAAACTGGAGGAGATCAAGCGCCGGCCGCTGCGCCGGGTGCAGACCTTCCACCAGTGCGCCGGCTTTCCGCGCCGCCCGGACGTGCCGATCCGGCGCGTCGGCAACGTGGTCTGGGGCGGCGCCGACCTGGCCGAGCTGCTGGACGAAGCGGGGGTACGGCCCGAGGCGCGCTACCTGTGGTCGGTCGGGCTCGACCACGGGGAGTACGACGGCGAGCGGGCCGAGGCCTACGTCAAGGACCTGCCGCTCGCGCGACTGGCCGAGGGCGGCGTGCTGCTCGCCTGGGAGGTCAACGGCGAGCCGCTGAGCCTCGAGCATGGCTGGCCGCTGCGCCTGGTGGTGCCGGGCTACTACGGCACCAACGCGGTCAAGTGGCTGCGGCGGATCGAGCTCGCCGACCGGCGACCCGACGGTCCGTTCACCACCGTGTTCTACAACGACCCGGCGCCCAACGGCGGCACGCGCCCGGTGTGGGATGCGCCGCCCGAGGCGCTGATCGTGGCGCCCGCGCCCGGGGCCGCGCTGGCGCCCGAACCGGTCGAGATTTGGGGCCGGGCGTGGGCTGGCGCCGGCATCGAGCGTGTCGAGGTCAGCGTCGACGGCGGCGCGTCCTGGCTCGCCGCCGCGGTCGATCCGCGCACCGACTGGTCGTGGCAGCGCTTCGCCCTGCGCTGGACACCGCCGGCGCCCGGCGCCTACACGCTGGTGCCGCGCGCGACCGACAGCGCCGGCACGGTCCAGCCGCTCGACGCCGCCCGCAACGCCGCCCACCGCGTGCCGGTCACCGTCGGCGGCTGAGGGTGGGGCTTCCCGCCACCCTTTCGCCCCGAAGGCACCAAGGGTTCGGCGCCGCCGATCCGGACACGGCGCGCCCCTCGCGACGGCCCCTGCGGGGCCTCCTCGGGGTGGAGACCTTTGCGTGAAGGGGCTGGATGCCTTGGTTGATTGGGTGTTGGCGCCGCGAGTGTGTGGAGGCGGCGGGTTTAACCCGCTTGCAGGGGGCGGATCAGGGCCGTTGGGCGGGTGGAGCGAGGGTTGGGCCGGGGTCGGGACAGACTCATCCCGTGGCGATGGCGTGCCATCGGCGCAGGTTGAAGGCGAAGCAGGCGAGGGCGAGCGCGGTTGCGTTGCGGGCCAGGGAGAAGTGGGGCACCCGGTCGAGGCCGTAGCTGCGCTTGAGGGTGCCGAACAGCTTCTCGACGGTGCGCCGGGGCGCGATCAGCGCCTGGTTGCGCGCTTGCTCGGCGGAGGAGAGCGGGCGGTCCTTGCGGGCGCGGCGCATGATGCCGTCGCCGATGCCGCGCGCGGCCAGCTCCCGGTGCAGCCACCGAGCGTCGTAGCCGCGGTCGGCGTAGACCCGGCGCTCGTCGCCCTGGATCAGCCGGCCGGCCCGCGTCACCTTCTGGACGTTCGCCGGCGTCGTGTCGACCGCCCGCACCAGCCCGGTGCGCGCGTCGACCCCGACGTGGAGCTTGTAGCCGAACGCGAACCGCCCGTGCTCGTTGTTGGTGCCGAACCGGGCGTCGGGATCGCTGTCGCTGGTCTTGCCCTCCCGCACCCGGGGCCGCCGCGCCGCGCTGCGCACCAGCGTCGCGTCGATCAGCGTGCCCTGCTTGAGCAGCACCCCGCGCCCGTCCAGCTGGCGCATCAACTCCGCAAGCAGCGGCTCCATCAGGCCCCGCCGCGTGAGCTGGTCGCGGAAGCGGAAGATCGTCGAATGGTCCGGCGTCTCGTCCTCCAGCGCAAGGCCCACGAACCGCCGGAACGACAGACGGTCGTAAAGCGCCTCCTCCATCGCCGGGTCCGACAGGCCATACCAGCGCTGCAGCAGCATAACCTTGAACATCACGAGCGGCGGGTAGGACGGCTCACCCCGGCGCGCGGGGTGGATCCCCGAGAGCACCGCCTCGAATGGCGCCCAGTCCAGAAGCGCCGAGATCTCGGCCAGACGATCGCGCCGGTGCCGCTGCGCCCCGGCAACCGCTCCGTCCGCCCAACCAAGCTGACCGACACGCTTGCGAGCCATCATCTCCTCCTCTCGTCGCAACAAGAAAAGGGAATCACGCTTCGCAACCCGTGCAAAGGTCTCCTTCCCGAGGAGGCCCCGAAGGGGCCGTCGCGAGGGACGCAACGGCGCCGCATCCGGCCGCTGGAACCGGCTGTTTCTCCGCGATCTCCGGCGGGCGCGCGAGCCGCCGCAACGGGATGTGTGAATGCCGTAGCTGCGGCAGGAGGGAACGACTTTGCCGATCTGCCCGCGATTCGACCTGAAAGAAAAATGCGCCGGTACTACGCCGCCTTGGCCCCCTCGACCGCGCGGCGCAGCGCGGCGCGCGCCAGCAGGCGGGTGGAGTCCAGTGTCGGCAGCGGCGAGTTGCCGTCGTCGACGATCAGCGGGATCTCCGTGCAGCCCAGGACGACGGCGTCGCAGCCGGCGTCCTTCATGCGGCCAATGACGCGCCGGTGGGCGGCCTCCGCCTCGGGCGTGAACACGCCCCTGACCAGCTCGGCGAAGATGAGACGGTCGATCTCGTCGCGCTCGGCGGGATCGGGGCGGAGCCAGCCGAGCCCCTTGGCCTCGAGCGCCTCGGGGTAGACCGCGCTGTCGACCAGCCAGCGCGTGCCCAGGATGCCGATGCGCCGGTAGCCGCGCCCGGCGGCCTCCCCGGCCACCACCTCGGCGATGTGCAGCCAGGGCAGCGGCGAGCGCGGCGCCACCAGGCTGAAGGCCTCGTGGACCGTGTTGTCGGGGCAGATCGCGAAGTCGGCGCCGGCCGCGGCCAGCTTCTGGGCCGAGGCGAGCATCAGATCCGCCACGCCCGCCATGTCGCCGCGCTCGAGGCAGGCGACGTAGGCGGCCAGCGGCGGCGTGTGCATCGAGACCTCGGGATGGGCGTGCGCCCCCATCAGCTCCGCGCCCTCGGCACAGATGGTGCGGTAGCACAGCGCGGCTCCTTCGGCGGAGCAACCGACGATTCCGATATGGTGGGTCATGCCGAGCAGGCTGCCGCGTGGGCTCATCGAAGGCAACAGGCCGATTGAGCCTGGTTTCAGCGCGAGGACGCTCAATGCGCCGCGGCGGTGCCGCCGTTGCGGCGGCAGCGGCGCCGGTGGCGGTGGTAGTTCACGCGGGCGATGACGTGTTCGTAGAGCCAGTCCGTTACAACGTGCACTCCGGGCAGCGCGGCCAGCCGGGCGCGCCAGCGATAGCGCGGGATCGAGCGCCACAGCACCATGAAGGCGTCGAGGCCGCGCCACAGCGTGCCCTCGCGGTCGATGACGTGGATGCGGCGCGCGGCCTCGTCGGGCCCGATGCCGCGCGCGGCGAGCGCCTGCGGCATCTCCGAGATGTCGAGCCAGGCGTGGTCGCGCTCGCCCTCGGTGCCGGCGCAGGCCTCGTGGTAGCGGCGGATCGCGTCGCGGCAGACCGGACAGGCGCCGTTGTAGAAGACGGTCAGCGGTCGGATGCGCCGCGCCTTCGCCTCGGTGCGGCGCCGCGCCTCGCGCTCGCGGGTCATGATGGTCATCGCCTGGGTCCTCTGCGGTGCGGTCCTCGTGAGCGCCGCCGGCCGCCGCGCGGCGGCCCTGGCAGGGCGGGGCCGGAGCTCGCACCGTTCACGGTCCGGCTCTCCCGCGAGGCTCGGCGCGCACCGCGCCGACCAGCGCGGCGCCCAGCCCGACGAGGCGGGCCCAGCCCCGGTCGAGCCGCCCGGGGCGGCGGCCGACGATGTCGTGGACGAAGCGGCTCATGACGGCCTCCTCTCGGTCCGTCGCGTCTAGGTGCGCACGAACTCGGCGACGCGCGACCCCATGCTCATGAGGCGCAACAGCGTCTTCTGCGGCAGTGCGCGCATCTGCTCGTACCAGTCTGACAGCATGACGACGAAGCGCAGCATCCGCTCCATCCGCGCCAGCACGCGCGGCGGCGTGGCGCCGTCCTCGGTCGCCTCCGCGACGCAGGCGCGGAGTACCTCGACGGTGGGGTCGATCTCGCGGTGCTTGCGCGCCTCGGCGATGCGCAGCAGCATCTGCCAGGTGTCGGTGACGGCGGAGAAATGGTCGCGCCGGTCGCCCATGACGTGGCGCCGCTCGATCAGGCCCAACCCCTGCAGCTCCTTGAGGCTGTTGGAGACGTTGGAGCGGGCGATGAACAGGCTCTCGGCGATGACGTCGGCCGGCAGCGGCTCGTCCCAGAGATAGAGCAGGGCATGGATTTGCGCGATCGACCGGTTGACGCCCCAGCGCGAGCCCATCTCGCCCCAGTGCAGGATGTAGCGTTCCATCGCCGGCGACAGCGGCAGGCGGTGCGCCGACGCGGCGGTGGCGACGGCGGCGGCGGCGTTGTCGTTGGCGCCGATGCCGGCGCCCTCGCCTCCGGTGCTCCCATCCCCCGCCATTTCCAGCGTTCCATCAGAAATTTCTGTATAAACAGAATTGTTGGTTGTTGCGGCTGGCAAGTCAAGTGGAACCGGCCCGCAAGGACGCCGCCGCCGTGACCGGCCCGGTGCAGCGGCTCCTGGCCGACCGCATGTATGTCCGCCTCGGCCGCTGGCTGCGCGCGGCTGGAGCGGCGGGCGGCGGGGCGGTTTGGTAGGGTCTACCCGACCCCCAGCGCCTCGGCCCGTTCCAGCAGGCGCTTTGCCGAGAGGTAGGTCGGCAGCTCGACGCGCCTGCCGTCGAGCTCGACATTGGCGGCGCCGCGGGCCTGCGCCGCCTCGTAGGTCTCGACCAGACGGCGGGCGCGGGCGACCTCGTCGGGCTGCGGGGTCAGCAGCGCGTTGATCGTGGGGCAGTGGGACGGGACGACGGCGCTCTTGGCGCGGTAGCCGAGGCGGCGGGCGGCGCGGGTCTCGGCCTCGAGGCCGGCGGGGTCGTCCCAGGTGAAGGGGCAGTCGATGGCCATGACGCCGGCGGCGGTGCACTCGACGTGGAAGCGGGCGCGGGCGTAGCCGAGCTCGGTGCCGTCGGCGCCGCGCTCGGCGCCGAGGTCGGCGGCCATGTCCTCCGACGCGACCAGGGCCGCGCGGACGCGGGGGCTGGCGGTGACGATCGCATGGGTGCGGATCAGGCCGGCCGCGCTCTCGACGTTGGGCACGAGCTCGGTGGCGCCGGGCTCGATGCCGAGCGCGAGCTCGAGGCGCGAGACCTCGCGGTCGAGCTCGATGACGTGCTCCGGGCCGGCCACCTTGGGCAGCAGCACGGCGTCGGGGCGGCCGCCCATCGCCGCCTCGAGGTCGTCCATGCCGTCGCCGGCGAGCGGGTTGACCCGGACCGTGGCCAGCACCCCGGCCGCGCGCCAGCGGTCGTAGAGGCCGGCGGCGAGCGCGCGCGCCTCGGGCCGGCGCGCGGGCGCGGTGAAGTCCTCGAGCTCCTGGATCAGCGCGTCGGCGCCGCAGCCGGCCACGGCGTCCTGGGCCGCCGCGTCGGCGCCGGGCACGAACAGCCAGGAGCGGCGCGCGTCGGGCGGGCGGATCACGGACCCTCCGCCGGATCGGCCAGGGTGAAGACCTCCTGCGGCTCGGTCACGCCGCGCAGCAGGTGACGGCCGAGCGAAACCAGCGGGCCCGGCGCGGTCCTGGCGAACTCCGCCGACACCACGACGGGTACCTCGAGCTCGCCCGAGAGCTTCTCGAGCCGCGCGGTGAGATTGACCGCAGGGCCGATGGCGGTGAAGTCGAGGCGGTCGAGGCCGCCGATATTGCCGTAGACCATGTCGCCCAGATGCAGCGCCAGCCCGAAACGGATCGGCGGCTTGCCCGCCGCCGCGCGCTCCTCGTTGAGCGCGTCGACGGCGGCCCGGGCGTCGGTCGCGGCGCGCATGGCCTGGCGGCAGACATAGTAGCGGAAGGCGACATCGCCCAGCGGGAAGATCGCGAACAGTCCGTCGCCGAGGAACTTAAGCACCTGGCCGCCATGATCGTGGACGGCGGCGACCATGCGCTCGAAATAGTCGTTGAGCATCGCGACCAGCTCGTCGCGCGGCATGGCGTCGGACATCGCGGTGAAGCCGCGCAGGTCCGAGTAGCACAGCACCGCGTGGATGGTCTCGGCGTCGCCGCGCTGGATGTGACCTTGGAGCACGCGCTCGCCCGCCTGGTGCCCGATATAGGTGTCGAGCAGGGTGGCGGCGATCTGGCGCATGGCCTGGACCTCGAGGCACAGCGCGAGCGGGGTGAGCAGCTCGTAGATCAGCGAGAGATGGTCGGCGCCGAAACCCTCGGGACGGTCGGAGGCCCAGGTGACGGTGTTGATCTTGCCGTCGGAGAAGTGCAGCGGCATGGCGACGTAGTCGGTGAACCCCTGCGCGCGCAGCTCGCCCAGGATCGGGAAGTCCTCGGCCACCGCGGGGTCGGCCAGCCGCCGGCGCAGGCCGCCGGCGCCGTCGTGGATGACCTTGATCGGGCTGCGCAGATAGGCCGGATCGTTCATCATGTCGTAGCCCAGCTCGCGCTCCGCCGTCTCGGCGCCGCGGCGCCACTGGTAGCCCATGGTCAGGATCTGCGGGTGAATGGTCCGGATCGAGACCAGCACGCGCGCGACCGGCACGCCCGCGTCCACCAGGCGGTCGCACAGCCCGCCGATCAGGTCGCGGCTGCGCGGCAGGAACCGGCCCTCGCCCATCAGCCAGTCGAGGATGTCGCGCGTGGGGTCGGCGCGGGCGGGCGCGGCGCGGCGCCGGTCGGCAGGGTCGCTCACGAGGGCGGCTCCCATGGCGGGGGGAGTTCGGCGGGGCGGATTATCCGGAGAAGTTGAACCGCGGTCCATCGCGTCAAGGGTAGGCTCGCTAGGTGCGCTCGCCGAACAGCGCGGTCCCGACCCGCACATGGGTCGCTCCCAGGACGATCGCGGTCTCGAAATCCGCGCTCATCCCCATGCTCAGGCACGGCACCTCGGTGCGCCGGGCGATCTGGGCGAGCAGCGCGAAGTGGGGCGCCGGGTCGTCGTCGAGCGGCGGGATGCACATCAGCCCGGCCACGGGCAGGCCGTAATCCTCGCGGCAGGCGGCGACGAACGCGTCGGCGTCCTCGGGCCCGACGCCGGCCTTCTGCGGCTCCTCGCCGGTATTCACCTGGACGAAACAGGCCGGGCGCTTGTCGAGCGTGCGCATCGCTTCGCCCAGCTTGCGCGCGAGCTTGGCGCGGTCGACCGAATGGATGGCGTCGAACAGCGCCACCGCGTCCTCCGCCTTGTTGGTCTGCAGCGGTCCGACCATGTGCAGCGTGACATCGGGGTAGCGTTCGCGCAGCTTCGGCCAGCGGCCCTGCGCCTCCTGCACCCGGTTCTCGCCGAAGACGCGGTGGCCGGCCTCCAGCGCGGCCTCGATCCGCGCCGGCGGCTGGCGCTTGGCGATGGCGATCAGGGTGACGCTCGCCGCCGGCCGCCCGGCCTCGTCCGCGGCGCGCGCGATGCGGGCGCGGATGTCGACGAGCCGCGCGGCGACGGTTTCGGCCGTTGTGCTCGGGTTCGAGACCATGAGGAGCGAAATTCCTCGCTAGCGGGATGGGTCAGGGCGACATCTTGTTCCGGGAGCGCCGAAAAACGCGGGATTCGCGGCTACGGTAGCGCCCGCGCGTCGGCCCCGCCGCTTCTAGCACGGCTGGCCCGGCGGCCAAAGGCCTCGTGCCCGGGGCGCTTCACAGCTCGGTCATATGTGATATATAGCCCGTTCGTGCGCCGCAGAGGCGGCGCAGTCTCCTGTTCGACGGAGCGCGAAGCGATGCGTGCGATTCGGTTCAACCGGATGCGGTCCGCCGCATTTGTCGTGCTGGCCGCCGGCATGACGCTGGCGGGGTGCAGCACGGAGTCCAAGTACACCGAGGACGCCACCTTCAACGAGAGCGAGACGCTCGCGGCCAAGGGCGCGACCGCCCCCGAGGGCCAGCGCCGGCAGTTCGCGGCCGCCAGCAACGCGGCTGGAAACCCCGACGGCATCCAGGTCAACGGCTTCCTGTGGCGCGCGGCGCTCGACAGCATCTCGTTCATGCCGATCACCACCGCCGATCCCTACGGCGGCGCGATCCTGACCGACTGGTACGCGCCCGAGGGCGTCGAGGACGAGCGCTTCAAGCTCAACGTGCTGGTCCAGGGCGAGGAGATCCGCTCCGACGGCGTGCGCGTGACGGTGTTCAAGCAGCGCCGCGGCGCCGATGGGGCCTGGGTCGACGCGCCGGCGGACACGAACACCGGGCTCGACCTCGAGAACCTGATCCTGAGCCGGGCGAGCGACCTGCGCCAGGAGTTCCTGAACCAATAGGGCAAGCGAAACGGCGGCCGGGCGTGCGGCGCCCCGATCCGCCCGACGACACCCCGAACATGATGCCAATCCCGGCCCGCGCGGTCCGGGCACAGGGCCGGCAGCGATGACGCGGTACAACGTCCAGGAAACCGAGGCCAAGTGGCAGGCCGTCTGGGAGGAGCGCGGCTGCTTCCAGGTTGAGACCGATCCCGATCGGCCGAAATACTACGTCCTCGAGATGTTCCCCTACCCTTCGGGGCGCATTCACATGGGCCATGTGCGCAACTACACGCTGGGCGACGTCCTGGCCCGGTTCAAGTCCGCCCAGGGCTTCAACGTCATGCACCCGATGGGCTGGGACGCCTTCGGCATGCCGGCCGAGAACGCCGCGATGAAGGCCAAGGTCCATCCCGCCGACTGGACCTGGCAGAACATCGACCACATGCGCACCCAGCTCGAGAGCATGGGGCTGAGCTACGACTGGCGCCGCGAGGTCGCGACCTGCGCGCCGGACTACTACAGGCACGAACAGAAGATGTTCCTCGACTTCCTGGCCAACGGCCTGGCCTACCGCAAGGAGTCGTGGGTCAACTGGGATCCGGTCGACCGCACCGTGCTCGCCAACGAGCAGGTGATCGACGGCAAGGGCTGGCGCTCGGGCGCGCCGGTCGAGCGCCGGCTGATGCCGCACTGGTTCCTGCGCATCACCGCCTATGCCGACGAGCTGCTCGCGGCGCTCGGGACGCTCGACCGCTGGCCCGACAAGGTCCGGCTGATGCAGGAGAACTGGATCGGCCGTTCGCACGGCGCCCATATCGACTTCGCGGTCACGGGGCGCGACGAGCCGCTGCGCGTCTTCACCACCCGGCCCGACACGCTGTTCGGCGCCTCGTTCTGCGCCCTGTCGCCGCACCACCCGCTGGCGGCCGAGCTCGCCGCGGGCGACCCGAAGCTGCGCGACTTCATCGCCGAGGCCGACCGGCTGGGCACCAGCGAGGAGGCGATCGAGACCGCGGAGAAGCTGGGCTACGACACCGGCCTGCGCGCGCGCCACCCGTTCGACGACACGATCGAGCTGCCGGTCTACGTCGCCAACTTCGTGCTGATGGAGTACGGCACCGGGGCGATCTTCGGCTGCCCGGCGCACGACCAGCGCGACCTGGACTTCGCGCGCAAGTACCGCCTGCCGGTGACCACCGTGGTCGCGCCGCCGGGCGAAGACGGCTCCTACGACGTCGGCGTCGAGGCCTATGTCGGCCCCGGCAGCATGGTCAATTCCCGCTTCCTCGACGGGCTCGACATCGAGGCGGCCAAGCAGGCGGCGATCGCGCGGCTCGAGGCCGACGGCACGGGCGAGGGCGCCACGATCTACCGCCTGCGCGACTGGGGCGTCAGCCGCCAGCGCTACTGGGGCTGCCCGGTGCCCGTGATCCACTGTCCGGACTGCGGCGCGGTGCCGGTGCCCGAGGCCGACCTGCCGGTCGAACTGCCCTACGACATCGACTTCGAGACCCCGGGCAACCCGCTCGACCGCCACCCGAGCTGGAAACACGTCGACTGCCCGGATCTTGACCGCGCGATACCAGTCGGGGTTGTACTTCCGCACCGGATGCTCGCTGATGGCGTCCCAGGTCACGCCTTCCGGGTTGATCATAAAATGGAAGCACGGCCGGAGACGCTCCGGCGTGGTGATCATTAGCTCGACGTCGTCGCCGTACCAGACGTGATCGTCGTGCTCGATGCCGTGGACGTTCATCCGCTCGGGATTCGGCTCGTCACAACGAAGGGCGATGTAGAGCGCGTCCTTGTCGTACAGGACGCGCGCGTGCGTCTGCTGGACCTGACGATCCGGCTCGGACGCCATCGGGACGAAAGGGTCGAGGGTGCGTGCCTCCTTCCAGGCCGGGTCCGACAGATCGCCGTCGATCTCGGGAGGCGGAATCGCCCGGCCCAGGCGTGGGATTTCGGCCCGCCGCGTCTTCAACTGATCGTTGAGGACCTGTTGCCTGCGTCTCTCCGCCGCCTCGATGATCGGCTGGATGTCGTGCCCGAGCGGCGCCCCCTTGGCGTATTTCGCTCTGGCGGAACGCAAGGCGTCCTCGCAACCGGCCGGCACATCCTTGTCGGCCCACCAGTTCATCCGCTCGCTGTAGCACCACACGTATTCGTCCGTCGTCTGGAGCGCCCAGTAGGCATTGTGCTCGAACCACTTGCTCTGCTCCTCGGGCTTCATGTAGTGGCCCAGGACCTTGTTCTTCCTCATGCCGTAGTACTGATCGATATAGAGCGCCTGCCCGACGCGAACCCGCCGGCGGTAGGTCTCCCACAGGCCGGGGTCGACGAGGTACTTCGCCTGTTGGCTGATCCAAAAGTAGCCAGAAACTTTGGCGCTGAGGGAATTGGGCTCTGTCGTACTGAACATATGTTCTTTGAAGGAGATAG
>CAZMTC010000104.1:0-11447 GCA_964569105.1 uncultured Alphaproteobacteria bacterium
AAGCGGTCAATCAATGTGCTACCAAAACCGGTCAATTCCATTTGCTATCGACAGCGTGCCCGGTCGCCGGCGCGCCGTCCTGCAAGGACACGCGTGGGCGCGGCTGTACTCTGCGCCGCCAGACGCCGCGGCGCGGTGGTCGGGTTCCGTGACCGCTGAACGGACCCATTCGATCTGGTCTATTCGACTCCATCGCAGTACAGATTAGAACGACGTTAACCATTGTCCCGTTCAGATGGAGTTTGGACAAGAGCGACGACCGCGCGCGGCCCCATCGAGCGCGGGGCAAACACGGGGCGTCAAGCGCTTGGGGAGCACAAATCGGTGCCCGAGGGTATACACCGCGATCTCGGTGACGAGTCCCGCGACACGCACGCCGCGCTGCGCGCCGAGGTCGCGGAGCTGCGCGCCGTCGTGGACGGGTTGCCCGTCGCCACGGTCGTGATCGATCGCGATGGCCGGGTCACGCGGTGGAACCGAGGCGCCGAGCGCATGTTCGGCTGGACCGCCGACGAGGTGTTGGGCGGGCCCATCCCAACGAAGCCGCAGGGCCGGGACGACGAGGTGGCGGCGCTGCGCAGGGCCGCGCTGGACGGCGGGACCCGCAAGTCGGTCGAGGTTCGACGCCACCGCAAGGATGGCTCGCCGATCGACGTCCGGGTCACGGTCGCGCCGTTGCCGGACGAGGATGGCCGGATCGTCGGCGCCATCGGCATCCTCGAGGACCTCACCGACCAGCGCCGCACCCAGCGGGAGCTCGAGCGAACCCAGTCGGCGGTCGACCGGTCCAGCATCGGCGTGGTGCTTCTCGATCGGGACAGCCGCATCGTCTACATCAACGACGCCACGCTGAAGATCTATCGCGCCACCGCCGAACGCGTCCGTAATCGCGCCGTCAAATACTCCAATCCGCGGCTCGAGGGTCAGGCCTGGGACAAATGGCTCGACACGCTGCGCAGGGCGGGCACGCTGGTCCAGGAGACGGTTCATCTGCGCGACGACGGCACCGAGGTGCCGCTGGAGATCACCAGCCACTACCTGGAGTTCGACGACGAACCGATGGTCTACAGCTTCGTGCGCGACATCACGGACCGCATCGAGGCCGAGACCGAGCGCCGCGCCCAGGAGACGCTCTACCGCCAGCTCGCCGAAGCCTCGAACGTCGGCATCTGGCACGTCGACCGCGAGGGCCGCTCGATCTACGCCAATCCGATCATCGTCGAGATGCTGGAGCTCGACGACCCGAGCGAACTCGAGCGGGTCAGCTACCACGAGTTCTTCTCCCGCGAGAGCCTGGAGCGGATCCGGCGCCAGGGCCGCGATGCGGTCCAGAACGACCGCTATCGTCACGAGATCACGCTGTGCGGCCGCAAGGGCGGCCGCCGCGAGACGTTGCTCTCGGGCTCGATGGTACGCGACGAGACCGGCAGGGTGATCGCCAGGATCGGCACCTTCACCGATATCGGCGACGTCAAGCGCGTGCGGCGCGAGCTCCAGCGAACGCAGTTCGCCGTCGACCGGGCCAACGCCGCGATTTTCTGGTGGGGGCTGGACGGGCACTACGTCTACGTCAACGACGCCGCGTGCGAGCAGCTCGGCTACGACCGCGAGGAGCTGCTGACCCGGCGCTGGCAGGACAATCTGCCGCCGGAGGAAGTGATGCGGATGGAGCGCAAGGTCGCGCCGGCGTTCCAGGACCAAGGCCACATGCTGTTCGAGAGCGAGCATGTCCACCGCGACGGGCACCGCTTCCCCGTCGAGGTACAGATGTATCTGCTCACCTTCGACGAGGAGCCGCTGATCTGCGCCTTCGTGCACGACATCACCGAGCGCAAGCGCACCGAGCGCGAGCTGCGCGAGGCGAAGGAACACGCCGAGTACGCCAACCGTGCCAAGACCGAGTTCCTGGCCAACATGAGCCACGAGCTGCGCACGCCGCTCAATGCCATCAACGGCTTCTCGGAGATCATGGCCGAGGAGTTGTTCGGCCCGCTGGGCACCGAGCCCTACCGCGAGTATGTGCGCGACATCAACCAGAGCGGCCGCCACCTCCTCCAGCTCATCAACGACATCCTCGATCTTTCCAAGATCGAGGCGGGCAAGTTGGATCTCCAGGAAGGCCAGGTCGAGCTCGAGCGTCTCTTCGCCGCGTCGCTGCGCATCGTCGGCGAGCGCACGCGCCGGGCCGGGCTCGCGGTGTCCTCGCGCATCGAGGCGGGGCTCGGGCGCATCCACGCCGACGAGCGCGCGCTCAAGCAGGTGCTGCTCAACCTGCTCACCAACGCCGCCAAGTTCACCCCCGAGGCTGGGCGCATCGAGCTCAGCGCCGAGCGGCGCGACGACGGACGGTTGGTGCTCGCGGTCGCCGACACGGGCGTCGGCATGGCGAAGGAGGACATCCCGCGCGCGCTCAAGCGCTTCGAGCAGCTCCATGGCTCGCTCAGCCGCCCCGCCGAGGGTACCGGCCTCGGCCTGCCGCTGGTCGCCGCGCTCGTCGAGCTGCACGGCGGCACGATCGAGATCGACAGCGAGCTCGGCGCCGGCACCACGGTGCGCGTCATTCTGCCTGCCGAGCGCGTGCTCTAGAAACTTCCTTCGAGGCGGCACCGGCCCGCTCCCCCACCCGGCCCACTCCCCCGCATTGATCGCCTCGAGCCTGCACGCCATGATGCGCGGCCTTTCGACCCGGGCCAAGATCAGGGAGCGCGCCCGTGGAATCCGCCCATCTTCGTGAAGAGCATCAGCTCCTGCGCGACCAGATCGCGCGCTTCGTGCGCGAGGAGATCCAGCCCAACGGTGACCAATGGGAACGCGACGGCCGCGTGCCGCGGGAGATGCTGCGCAAGATGGGCGAGATCGGCCTGCTTGGCCTGCGCGTGCCCGAGGAGTATGGCGGCTCGGGCATGGACGCCCTCGCTTCCGCCGTCCTCGCCGAGGAGCTGGGCAAGTCGACCTATGCCGGCGCCAATATCTCGGCCGTGGTGCACACCGACATGGCGATGCCGCACCTGATCCGCTACGGCACCGACGAGCAGAAGGCGAAGTACCTGCCCAAGCTGGCCAGCGGCGAGATGGTCTCGGCCATCGCGGTGACCGAGCCCGGCGCGGGCTCCGACGTGGCCGCGATCCGAACGCGCGCCGAGCGCGAGGGCAACGACGCCTGGAAGCTCAACGGCGCCAAGATGTTCATCACCAACGGCGTCCACGCCGACGTCTACTTCGTCGCCGCCAAGACCGACCCCGCCGCCGGCCACCGCGGCATCACCATGTTCATTGTCGACAAGGACACCGAGGGCTTCTCGGTCGCGCGTCCGCTCGACAAGTTCGGCTGGCGCTCCTCCGACACCGCCGAGCTCGCCTTCGAGGACGCGGTGATCCCGGCCGGCAACCAGCTCGGCGAGGAGGGCCGCGGCTTCTACGCCATCATGGAGAACTTCCAGAACGAGCGCCTGGTGATCGGCGCCGCGGCGATGGGCGAGGCCGCCAAGGCGATCGAGCTGACCTTGGAATACGTCACCAACCGCGAGGCCTTCGGCCGCACGCTTTGGGACAACCAAGTGATCCGCAACCGCCTCGCCATGCTTGCCTCCAAGGTCGAGGCCGGCCGCGCGCTGGTCTACCACGCCGCCTGGCTCGACGCGCAGGGCCGCGACTGCGTCAAGGAGGTGTCGATGCTCAAGGCCTATTGCGGCGAGCTGGTCAACGAGGTGATGTACACCTGCCAGCAGTTCCACGGCGGCATGGGCTACATGACCGAGATGCCCATCGAGCGCATGGTCCGCGACGCCCGCATCGCCTCGATCGGCGGCGGCGCCACCGAGGTCATGCTCGAGGAGGTGGCCAAGCGGATGGTGTGAGGGACGGCACGGCTTCCCCCACCGGATAAACATCCACATTCCCCGGCCGGAGCGAAGCGGAGAGCCGGGGCCCAGGAAACGGCAGCTCCGCTGTCAGCACCATCGCACCAAGGGACTGCGTCCACAGCGGCCACTTGAAGCCTTGGTGTCTTGGCGGTTCAACAAGGTAGTGCCGTCCTGGATCCCGGCTCTCCGGGCTTCGCCCTGCGGCCGGGAAAGGCCATCGGTGATGGTCGGGAAAGGAGCGAAACGCGCCCCTACTCCTCCTCCCGCCCAAGCGCCGCCATCAACTCGCGCCACTCGCGCTTCGACAGCCCCGAGCTCTCCTGGTCGACCGCCTCGCCGGCGAGCATCCGGCGCACCACCGCGAGTCCCGTGCGCGAAAGCGCGGTCCCGCCCAGGCGGTATTCCTCGAACGCCGCGTAGACCGCCGGCACCCAGCGCCGCACCACATCGAGCATCGCCTCGGCATAGGCGCGGATCTCCCACTGCGCGTGGGGGTCGGCGCGCAAGCTGAGGAAGTGCAGCAGGTTGTGCAGGTCGGTCTTCCAGTACCACTGGGTATAGAGGTTGAGCGGCAGGTTCATCCGCGCGAGCTCGCGCGCCAGCCCCTTGCGCGCGGAGTCGTGCGCCTTGCCCTCCTCGTCCTCGTTGAGCATCCATTCGTAGTGGTCGTAGGCCGCGGCCGCGTCCTCGCGCAGGATGCGCAGCACCTCGGCGGCCTCCTCGCCGTCGAGCACCTCGCCGCGGCCCTGGCGGTTGGCGGTCGACTGCGCCGCGAGCTGCGCCGGCGCGGGGATGTAGAACTCGCGGTCGAGCACCGAATAGCGCGCCGAGTACTCGTTGACGTTGGCCGTGCGGTGACGGATCCACTGGCGCGCGACGAAGATCGGCAGCTTCACGTGAAACTTGATCTCGCACATCTCGAACGGCGTCGTGTGCCGGTGCCGCATCAGGTACTTGATCAGCCCCGCGTCCGAGGTGGTGTGCCGCGTGCCGCGCCCGTAGGACACCCGCGCCGCCTGCACCACGGCGCCATCGTCGCCCATGTAGTCCACCACCCGCACGAAGCCGTGGTCGAGCACCGGGATCGGCTCGTAGAGGATCTCCTCCAGCTCCGCCGACGTGGCCCGGCGGGTCTCGTGCCGCTCGGCGCGCTGGGCGTCGATTTCGGCGCGCTGGTCGGCGGTGACGCCGCGTTCCTTGGGCATGCCGCCCTCCCCGGTCCCGGCGGCGGCCGGGAGATCGGTATCGTGTCGAATATCGTCCATGATGCGACCATAGCCGATTCCGCCTCCAGGGGTCGCGCGCGGCGCGCCTGTGACATGCGGGGAAAGCGGGGATGGCTTCGCCCGTGTGGCTACGGCGTGCTTCACGACAGGCGGCACCGCGGTCCGTCGCCGCCGGCGCACTCGACGGGCCCGGCCCGAGTGCCTATATTCAAAGGCGTCGGGCAACCGACTATGGCGGTAGACGGCGTGCGTAATAACCTCAGCGGACCCGGGGGCAGTACCCGGCGCCTCCACCAATTTTCACCGTCCTGCGGCCGGTACACCCGGCCACCCGATGGGGGCGAAACAGGATCGACGCGAGGCTAAAGGCACGTTTGCCGCCCGGCATGGTACCACCGTCATCGGGCCGTATTGACAGTTGCCAACGACAACGAGTTGGCCCTCGCTGCCTAACAGGTAAGCGCGGTCCGGGGGGCACCGGGCAACAGAAGCCCCCCACTCACCAAGACCCGGAACACGGGCGAGACAGGGAGCCGATGGCCGACGAAATCCTTCGCTACGACCGGATCGTCGAGCAGGCGTTGCGCAGCGTGGTTCGCACCGCGCTGTCGCAGGTGGCCGCCGAGGGCCTGCCGGCGCCGCACCAGATCTACATCACCTTCAAGACCCAGTATCCGGGCGTCGAGATCGACGAATTCCTGGCGGCGCAGTATCCGGACGAGATGACCATCGTCCTGCAGCACCAGTTCTGGGACCTCGAGGTCGAGGACGACCGCTTCTCGATCGGCCTCAACTTCAACAAGCAGCCCCACATGCTGACCATCCCGTTCCGCGCGATCACGGCCTATGCCGACCCGCCGGTCCAGTTCGGCCTCAAGTTCGAGCGCGCCGACGAGGTCGAAAGCACCAAGGCCGAGGACGCCGGCGGCGCGGAGGCCCCCGTAGCCGAGGACGAACCCGCGGTGCAGGAACCCGCGGGCGAGGCCGAGGTCGTCAGCCTGGACCAGTTCCGCAAGAAGTGACCCGCCGGCGCGCCCGGTGAGCATCCTCCCCGACATCCTGGAGCCCGGCCTGGACATCGTGTTCTGCGGCTCCGCCGCGGGGGCGGTTTCGGCGCGTGTGGGCGCCTACTATGCCGGGCCGGGCAACGCCTTCTGGCCGACCCTGCACCGTGTGGGCCTGACGCCCGAGCGGCTCGAACCGCACCGCTTCGCCGAGCTGCCGCGTTGGGGCCTCGGCCTCACCGATTTGTGCCAGACCGCCTCGGGCGCCGACACCGACTTGCCGTCGGGCACCGACGACCCGGCTGCCCTGCGCGCCAAGGTCGAGCGGTTCCGGCCCCGCTGCCTCGCCTTCGTCGGCAAGCGGCCGGCGCGGGTCTTCCTGGAGCGGCCGGCCGAGACCGGGCCGCAGCCCGAGACCGTCGGGGAGACCGCGATCTGGGTCCTGCCCTCGCCCTCGGGCGCCGCGCGGCGCTGGTGGGACGAGGCGCCGTGGCGCGCGCTGGCCCGGCGCTACGGCCGCGCCGCCTGCTCGGGCCGCGCCGCCGGCGCAACCTCGGGGTAGAGCTCGCTCATCGGCACCGAGCGGCCGTCGGCCTGGACGATGCGGCAGTGCTGGCGGCGGAGTTGGCGAGGATCGAGTACGCCGCAGCTATGGGCGATGACGCCCACCTCCTCGCGCAGGTTCTTTACATAGTCGGCTACCCGTGCGCCTTTATCCGTCACCACCAGGCCGCGCTGCAGGCGCGGGTTGTGCGTCGTCACGCCGGTCGGACAGGTATTTCGATTGCACTGCATCGCCTGAATACAGCCCACCGCGAACATGAAGCCGCGCGCCGACTGGATGAAATCTGCGCCCGTCGCCAGCGCCCAAGCGACCGGCCCCGGCATGATCAGCTTGCCCGAGGCAATGACCCTAATCCGCTCGCGCAACCCGTGGGCCGTCAGCCGGTCGACCACCAGCGGCAGGCTCTCGGAGATCGGCAGGCCGACATAGTCGATCAGCGGCAGCGGCGCCGCGCCGGACCCGCCGTCGGCGCTGTCCACCGTGATGAAATCCGGCGCATCGCGCTCACCACGCCGCCCGATCGCCTGCAACAGCTCCTCGATCCAGTCCGGGGAGCCGATCACGGTCTTGAACCCGACGGGCTTGCCGGTGACCTCGCGGATGTGCCCGATGAAGTCCAACAGATCGTCGACACTGTCGATTTCGGGGAACCGGTTGGGGCTGATCGAGTCCTGTCCCGTCGGAATCCCGCGGATCGCAGCCACCTCCTCGGTTACCTTGCCGCCGGGGAGAATGCCGCCTTTGCCTGGCTTGGCACCCTGCGACAGCTTGACCTCGAACATTCGCACCTTGGCGTGGTTGGCAACGTCGCGCAGGCGCTCGTCGCTGAGCGACCCGTCGGGCTGGCGGACACCGTATTTCGCCGTCCCGATCTGGAACACGAGGTCGCAGCCGCCTTCCAGATGGCACGGCGCCAACCCCCCTTCGCCCGTGTTCAGCCAACAGCCGGCCTTGGCGGCGCCGCGCGACATCGCCCGGATAGCCGGCTCCGACAACGAGCCGTAGCTCATGCCGGAGATGTTGAACAGGCTCGGCGCGTCGTAAGGCTCTCGGCAATGGGGGCCTATGACCACCGGCGCCCTGTCGGCCACCGCATCCGCGAGTTCGGGAAAGGCGGCGTTGGTGAACATGACGGTGCCCACCGGACGCAGGTCGCGCGTCGAGCCGTAGGGCACCGTGTTGTCCACATCCTCGGAGGCCCGCTCCACCCACATCCGCTGGGCGCGGTTGAACGGCAGTTCCTCGCGGTCCTGGGTCAGGAAGTAGCGGCGCACGAAAATGCCCAGATGCTCGGAGACGCCGCGCAGCCGCCCGATCACCGGGTAGTTGCGGCGCACTGCGTCGGCGGTCTGGGAGACATCGAGGATCAGCAGGGCAACAAGGAGAAGCGCGACACTGCCGACCACCAGGATGAAGGCACCGGCGGCATACAGGAGGAACGTCAGGATCCAGTCAGAGTAGACGGTGCTCATCAGCGCTCTCGCCTCGTGGGGGGAGACCGGTCCGGCAACAAATTCGTTGACGACGTTCGTCTACTACCCCATTTACGCGCAACTTCCGCAACGGAAAGCCGGACCTGCGAGCTGCGGCCCAACCCCCTTCTCCGTGGGGGCCGCACATGCGAACGGGACAGACCCCGGTGACCGCCATGGAGGGGCAGTCGCGCTCCGGCGGTCATAGTCCCTAGACCGAACCCAGACAACCGAAGCGCCCGGTTCTCCCTGCCGCGCCTGGGGCGGCGGGAAGGGGGTATTTCCCGATGGCGAACAAGTCGCCTGTGCCTGCTCAATCCAAGACGGGCGTCTCCGCCCAATCGCGCACGCTGGGCCCGGTCTCCGACCTCGAACGCCACCTCTCCGCCGACTGGTGGCGCACGCTGTTCAACGCCGTGTACCTGACCACCGACGGCGACGTGTTCGAGAACGACGCCAACACCCGCGCCGATGTCGACCGGCTGATAGCGCTCGCCGGGCTCGTGCCCGAGGACCGGGTGCTCGACCTGTGCTGCGGCCAGGGCCGCCATCTGATCGAGCTGGCGCGCCGCGGGTTCACCAATGTCTCGGGCGTCGACCGCTCGCGCTACCTGATCCGCCTGGCCCGCCGCCGCGCGAAGGCCGCCGGGGTCAATGTGACGTTCCACGAGGGCGACGTGCGGCGCTTCCGCGTGCCCGAGGGCTCGGTCGACTGCGTCACCATCCTGGGCAACTCCTTCGGCTATTTCGCCACCGAGGAAGAGGACAAGGCGACGCTCACGGCGGTCAAGCGGGCGCTGCGCTCGCGCGGCATGCTGGTCATCGAGCTCACCGACGGCGACTGGCTCAAGGACCATTTCGAGCGCCGCTCGTGGGAGTGGGTCGATCAGGAGCAGTTCGTCTGCCGCGAGCGCTCGCTCGACGCGTCGGGCGAGCGGCTGGTCACCCGCGAGGTGGTGGTCCACGCCGACGAGGGCGTGATCGCCGACCAGTTCTACGCCGAGCGGCTCTACGGCCCCGAGCGCATCAAGGCGCTGCTCGAGACCACGGGGTTCACCGGCGTGCGCATCGAGCCGGTGGGCGAGACCGCCTCCGACCGCGGCCAGGATCTCGGCATGATGGCGCGGCGCCTGCTGGTGCTGGCGGTGGCGCCGCACAAGGTCGCCGCCAAGCGCGGCCGCGCCGTGTTCCCCGAGGTCACCGTGATCATGGGCGACCCCCGCCTGCCCGACCCGGTCAAGAAGGGCGGCGTGTTCAACCCGGAGGACCACGCCACCGTCGACAAGCTGCGCGAGGCGCTGGGCGCGATCGACGGCTACGGCTTCGCCTTCATGGACAACCACGCCTCGCTGATCCAGGAGCTGCGCGCCCGGCCGCCGGCCTTCGTGCTCAATCTGTGCGACGAGGGCTACGACAACGACGCCTTCAAGGAGCTGCACGTCCCCGCGCTGCTCGAGATGCTCGGCGTGCCCTACACCGGCGCCGGCCCGGCCTGCCTGGGGCTGTGCTACGACAAGGCGCTGGTCCGCGCGATCGCCGCCCAGCTCGACATCCCGGTGCCGCTCGAGACCTATTTCGACCCGGCCGACCAGGCTGCCACCCTGCCCTCGATCTTCCCGGCGCTGATCAAGCCGGCGACCGGCGACAGCTCGATCGGCATCACCAAGGACGCCGTGGTCCACGACGCCGGCCAGGCGGTGGCCTATCTGCGCGAGCTGCGCCAGCTGCTGCCCGGACGCGCGGCGCTGGTGCAGGAGTTCCTGTCGGGCGCCGAGTACTCGGTCGGGCTGATCGGCAATCCGGGGACCGGGCTGCGCGCGCTGCCCGTGCTCGAGGTCGACTACTCGCAGCTTGGCGATGGCCTGCCCCGGATCCTCGGCTACGAGTCCAAATGGCACCCGGACTCGCCCTACTGGACCAGCATCCACTACCGCGAGGCGCTGGTCGACGAGGACACCCGCCGCCGCATGGTCGACCACTCCTCGATGCTGTTCGAGCGGCTCGGCTGCCGCGACTACGCCCGCTTCGACTGGCGCATGGATGCCGAGGGCACGCCCAAGCTGCTCGAGGTCAACCCCAACCCCGGTTGGAGCTGGGACGCCAAGATGAACATGATGATGGGGTTCGCGGGCGAGAGCTACACCGACCTGTTGCGCCACATCATCCAGGCCGCCGAGGCGCGCATCGCCTCGGCCCAGCTTGGCGCCGTCGCCGTAGCGTGACGCCGGCAAGGGCGCGGGGGCGCCGCCCGCACGGCGTCCCTGCGCTACAGCCAGCCCTCGGGATCGGCGATCGGCTTGCCGTCATTATAGGCCACGAAGCCCTTCACGACGCGGTAGATGTACCAGATCCACACGGCCAGCAGCACGAGGTATCCGATCAAAACGAACTGAAGCACCAGGCCGGCGATGCCGCCGATGAAGGCGATCCAGAAGGTGCGGATCAGGTAGGTGATGTGGCTCTCCAGCATCGTGCCGCGCGTGTCGTCGCGCTTGACGTAGGCCATGATCACGCCGGCGATGGCGACCACGCCGACGATGATGCCGATGCCGTAGAGGATGTAGAGGACGAGGCCGGTCTGGTTCGGATCGCCCTGGCGCGCGTTCGCATTCATCCGGTTTCCCCCCGAGAGCAGGACAGCGACGGGCCGCAGTGTACCCGAGTCCAAAGCCCGCGCCACCGCCCGCGCGCCCCTTGCCGCCCCTCCGGGCCAAGCGTAGGTTAAGCTCAAAGCAAGCATGAGGGAGCGGAACGATGAGCGCAGACGCGGCCGTGCAAGCGGCCCCGGCGCGGAACGCCGAGGCGATCGAGGAGCTCAAGGCGCTGCTCGGCGACCGGCTCTCCACCTCGCAGGCGGTGCGCGACCAGCACGGCAAGGACGAATCCTACCACCGCGCGCACGCCCCGGACGCCGTCGCTTTCGCGGCGTCGACCGAGGAGGTGTCGGAGATCGTCAAGATCTGCGCTAGGCACAGGACCCCGGTGATCCCCTTCGGTACGGGAACCTCGCTCGAGGGTCACGTCGCGGCGCTCCAGGGCGGCGTCTCGCTCGACGTTTCCCAGATGAACGAGGTGCTCGAGGTCAACGCCGAGGACCTCGACTGCACCGTCCAGCCGGGCGTCACGCGCAAGCAACTCAACGAGTATCTGCGCGACACCGGCCTGTTCTTCCCCATCGACCCGGGCGCCGACGCCTCGATCGGCGGCATGACCGCGACCCGCGCCTCGGGCACCAACGCGGTGCGCTACGGCACCATGCGCGAGAACGTGCTGTCGCTCGAGGTGGTGCTGCCCGACGGCCGCGTGATCCGGACCTC
>CAZMTC010000105.1:0-7266 GCA_964569105.1 uncultured Alphaproteobacteria bacterium
TTGTATTGGGCGGCCGGGTGGGGGCGCGGGCCGGTGCAGCCTCTCGCCTCAGCGAGACGAAGCGGATAAAGTGCGCGCCGTTCGAGGGGACCACGACGAAGCAATCGCGGGAGGATCCATGGTCTGGGGATGGAAGAGGCTGGCGGCCGCCGCCGTGCTGCTGCTGGCGCCCATGGCGGCGCAGGCCGAGGCGAACGTGGACATCGGCGCCTTCGAGGGCCGCTGGGGCGGCAGCGCCATCGCCAACAACCGCGACAGCCTCTATTTCGGCGTCACCGTGCGCGACATGGACGTGGTCATCGACGAGACCGACCGCGGCTTCACCGTCGAGTGGACCACGGTGATCCGCGGCGGCGGCGATCCTGAGAACCCGGAGGAGCGGCTCAAGACCACCGCCAAGACCTATGTCGAGGAGAGCCCGGGCGTGTACCGCGCGACCGACGCCGAGGACCCGCTCTCCGGCGGCGCCTACTCCTGGGCGCGCATCGATGGCCGCTCGCTGGTCGTCTACATGATGGGCATCCACGAGGGGAAATACGCCATCTCGAAATATATCCGCACGCTCACCGGCCAGGGCATGGATTTGGAGTTCCAGCTCGTGCGCGACGGCGAGCGGGTGCGCAAGGTGACCGGCAAGCTGGTGCGCCACGAGTAGCCCGGGCCGTCGGTTGACCGGTGGAACGGCCTTTCGGAAGCCGGACTCCGAGGCTTGCGCAATGTTAGCCGATCGGTTATTTAGCAAATAAGTAAATTAATGACGGCCGGGGTGACGCGGCGGGGAGCGATGGCGGCGCGCGAGCAACGACACGAGCAGGAGCGCCGGGAGCGGGACGGGCTGGACGCGACCTTCGCGGCGCTGGCCGATCCCACGCGCCGGGCGATCCTGGCGCGCCTGGCCGCGGGCGACGCCTATGTCGGCGAGCTGGCCGAGCCCTTCGCGATGTCGCTGCCGGCGATCTCGCGCCACCTCAAGGTGCTCGAGCGCGCCGGACTGATCGCGCGCACCAAGGCGGCGCAGTGGCGGGTGTGCCGGCTCGACCCCGCGCCGCTCGCGGCCGCGGCCGACTGGCTCGAGCGCTACCGCGCGTTCTGGGACGAGCGCTTCGACGGGCTCGACGCCCTCCTGCTGGCCGACGGCGCCCCGGACGTCGAGCGGCACGGCGGCCACGACGAGGCCGAGGACGGCGATGACCGAGCGGAACCGCGCGCCGGGCGAGACCCGGACGCTGCAGGCGACTGAGACCGCCGACGGCCACCTGCTGCAACTCGCCCGCGTCTTCGAGGCGCCGCGGGACCGCGTCTGGGCCGCATGGACCGAGCCCGACACGCTGCGCCGGTGGTGGGGCCCCGAGACCTTCACCGTACCGCACTGCGAGATCGACCTGCGCCCGGGCGGCCGCTGGCGTACCTGCATGCGCGAGCCCGACGGCCGCGGGCCGCGACGGCCACGGCGAGGGCTGGGGCAGCTCGCTCAACGATCTGGAGCGGCATCTGGGCGAGCGATAGAACGGTTTTGTCTTTGACCGATGGGCCGCGCGTCCGTGCCGCCCAAACAAGCGAGGAGGCGCGGGCCATGGCCGAGGTGACGATTTTCGGGCGCGACATGAGCAGCTATGTGCGCTCGGCGCGCCTGGCGTGCGAGGAGAAGGGCGTGGCCTACGGGCTGGAGCCGGTGGCGCCGGGGAGCGAGGAGGCCCGCGCCGTGCACCCCTTCGGCCTGATCCCGGCGATGCGCCACGGGCAGACGGTGCTGTGGGAGACGGCGGCGATCCTGCGCTATGTCGACGAGGCCTTCGACGGCCCGGCGCTGCAGCCCGCCGACGCGGCGGGCCGCGCGCGGATGGAGCAGTGGCTGAGCGCCGGCAACGCCTATCTCGACGGGCCGCTGGTGCGCGACGTGGTGATCCAGCGCCTGGTGGTGCCGCAGATGGGCGGCACGCCCGACGAGGCCCGCGTCGCCGCCGGCGCGAAGAAGGCCGGGCGCGCGCTGGGCGTCATGGACGCGGCGCTGGGCGAGACGGAGTACCTGGCCGGCGAAGCGGTGTCGCTGGCCGACTTCCTCGTGCTGCCGATGGTGTTCTACTTCCGCCGCACGCCCGAGGGCGAGGCGGCGCTGGCGGGGCTGGGGAATGTGGCGCGCTGGTACGCGGCGATGAAGGCGCGGCCGAGCTTTGGGGCGACGCTGCTGGGGGTGACGGGGGAGCGGGCGGCGGGGTGAGGTGCGGCGAGCCTGTGAAGCGCCGCTTTCGACTGTCGTCTCGAGGCGCGTAGCGACGACGCGATCCGCGGCGGGAGCGAAACGATGAGCACGGACGCGACGGGGACGAACGCGCGCACGGAGGCGATGGAGCCGGCGCAGTGGCGCGCGCCGCCGTTCGGGATTGCGCCCGAGCTCTACCCGTTCGCGACCCGCTTCGTCGACGCCGCGGGAGCGCGCGTGCACACGGTCGACGAGGGCGCGGGCCCGCCGGTGCTGATGCTGCACGGCAATCCGACCTGGTCGTTCCTGTGGCGCGGCGTGATCCGCGAGCTCCGCGGCGAGGTGCGCTGCCTGGCGCCCGACCTTCCGGGTTTCGGTCTGTCGCCGGCGCCACCGGGCTACGGCTACTCGCCGGCCGAGCATGCGCGGGTCGTGGAGGCGCTGGTGCTGGCGCTCGACCTGCGCGACCTCACGCTGGCGATGCAGGACTGGGGCGGGCCCATCGGGCTGTGGGTCGCCGGGCGCCATCCCGAGCGCATCCGCGCGCTGGCCGTCGGCAACAGCTGGGCTTGGCCGGTCAATGGCGATTTCCATTTCGAGGCCTTCGCGGCGGCGATGGGCGGCGCGCTGGGCCGCCGGGCGATCCGGCGCTGGAACCTGTTCGTCAACCTGCTGATCCCGCTCGGCTGCGCCCGGCGCAAGCCCGGGGCCGAGGTGATGGCGGCCTACCGCGCGCCGTTCCCGACCCCGGACTCGCGCACGCCGACCCACGTTTTCCCGCGCGCGATCACCGGGGCCCGAGCCTTCCTGGCCGAGGTCGAGGCCGGGCTGGCGACGCTGCGCGACACGCCCGCCGTGCTGATGTGGGGCGACCGCGACCCGGCCTTCCGCGCCAAGGAGCGTGACCGCTTCGCCGCGCTCCTGCCCAACCACCACCGCGCCGACCTGCGCGGCGCCGGGCACTTCATCCAGGAGGACGCGCCCGAGGAGATCGCCGCGGCGGTGCGGGGGGCGCTGGCGGAGACGGAGGGGGTGGGGCCGAAAACCTCGCCCAATTGGGGACGCCATACGTAGTTGTCGCCAACACCGTGCCCAACTCGTGCAGCAAACGGTCGCAATCGAGTATGGTGTCTCCCCATTTCCCGTCCACATTTCCCCTGGCTGGCCGCTCGACGTCTCGCTGCGCTAAGCTCGGGCGTCAGCCAGCCCGGTGATAGGCGATGAAGCCCGAAACGCGAAGGCTTGCGGCGATCCTCGCCGCCGACGTCGCAGGCTATTCACGGCTCGTCCGCGCCGACGAAGACGGCACGTTGGCGAGCCTGAAGGCGCTGCGCGAAACCGTCGTGGGCCCCAAGATCGCCGAGCACCACGGTCGTGTCGTCAAATGGATGGGCGACGGAATCCTGGCCGAGTTCGCGAGCGTCATCGACGCGATGCGGAACGCCATAGATCTGCAGCATGCGCTGGCGGACCACCAGGCCGAGGTTCCCGACGAGCAGCGCATCCGCTTCAGGATCGGCCTCAATCTGGGCGACATCGTCATCGACGGCGAAGATATCCATGGCGACGGGGTCAACGTCGCCGCGCGGCTCGAGGCACTCTCCGAGCCCGGCGGCGTCTGCGTCTCGGACGCGGTGTACGACCAGGTGCGCGACCGCCTCGACGCGCAGTTCGAGGACATGGGCGAGCAGCGGGTCAAGAATATCGATCGGCCGATCCGCGTCTGGCGCTGGAGGCCGGCGGCGGCGCATGACGGCATGCCCGCCACGGGACCCAATCTGCCCGACCGGCCCTCGGTCGCGGTGATGCCCTTCGAGAACATGTCAGGGGACCCCGAGCAGAGCTACTTCTCAGACGGGATCACCGAGGACATCATCACCGAGCTTTCCGCGATCTCGGGCCTGTTCGTCATTGCACGGCACTCGACATTCTCCTATCGGGGCCGGCCCGTGACGCTCAAGCAGATCGGTCGCGAGCTGGGCGTTCGCCACGTGCTCGAGGGCAGCGTCCGGAAGGCGGGCGAACGCATTCGCGTCTCGGCGCAACTGATCGATGTCGACACCGAGCGCCATCTGTGGGCGGAGCGCTACGACCGCGACCTGGAGGACATCTTCGCCGTTCAGGAGGAGGTCGCGCGCCGCGTCGCCGAAGCGTTGGCCGTGGCCCTGAAGCCGCAGGAGAAGGCGCAGCTGGGACGACCGCTCACCGACAACCTGGAGGTCTACGACACCTACCTGCGCCTGCGCGCAACGCCGTGGCCGCCGATCCGGGAGAACATCCTGAGCGCTCGACACGCCTACGAGCACATCATCCGCATCGAACCGTCCTTCGTCGGCGGTCATGCCGGCAAGGCGCTTAGCCATGCCATGGCGGTGGTCTTCGGGGCCAGTGATGAGCCCGAGGCGGACGCCGAGATCGCCCATCGGACGACGACCGAGGCGCTGGCGATCGACGACCGCTTCGCCCAGGCCCATTCGGCGCTGGGTCTGGCGCTTCTCGCAAAGCGCGAGCACGACGCAGCGGTCGGTGCGGCGCGCAGAGCGGTCGTGCTGGCGCCGAACGACGCCGATGCTCATTGCTTTCTCGGGCTCACCCTCCTGTTCGCCGGAGAAGGCGAGGCGGCCAGCGAAGCCGCGGCGAACGCGCATCGTGCCGATCCACAGTTCGTGAACGGACCGTACCTGAACCTGTTGGGCGCCGCGCTTTTCGTGGCCGGCCGATATGGCGAATCGGTCGAGGCGTTCGAGCGCAATGTCGCCCGAGGCGGACCCGTGGGGGTCCCTATGCTGCATTTCTGGGCGGCGAGCTGCGCCGCGCTCGGGCGGCACGAAGAGGCGGGCCGCATCGCCCAGCAGATCCTCCAGTTCGTGCCGCAGTTCTCGATCGCCAGCTACGGCATGCTGCAGATGTACAAGAACGATGCCGATGCGGCGCGGCTTGTCGGATATTTGCGCGACGCCGACCTGCCGGCCTGAAACGCGGCCGGCGCGGTCTCGTCGCTCACGGGCGTGGCGCCGACCCGCACCCTCGTGCCTGCCAGGCCGGGCCGGCGAGCCGAGGCATCGCGCCGGCCGCAGTTAGGTATGGTGTCCCCGTAATTGGACAGCCCGGGCCGGTCCGACTTTCGGAACGGGACCGCATCCGCCGCCTCATCCATCGTCCGGCGCCGCTGGCAGGCGCGGGCGCGGGCGGCGAAGTTTGGCTCCGAACCAGAGCGCCGTGGCGAGCGACGGGACGGCGGCGGTGAGGAACATGACCGCCGTTCCCTGCGCCTCGGCCGGCAGACCGGCCGGCGCCGGGCCCAGCCGCTGCCCGCCGCGAGGCTGAGCAGCGCGGCGGTGAAGCCGAGCGTGGCACGACTCATCGGGTATTTGCGAGACGCCGGCCTGCCGGCCTGAATGGCGGCCAATCACGCGCCCGCCAGGCTGGGGCGGCGAGAACGACCGAGTTGGCGATCTGGCGGGCGGGGACGGTCCAGTAGGTGCGCAGGAGGCGCTCCTTTTCGGCTTCGTCGACGTCGGCGAAGCCGTGGCAGCGATAGAAGGACACCGCCCACTCGGCCGCGGCCCAGGTGCCGACGAGGACCGGGCGGTCGACGCCCGCGAGCAAAGCGTCGAGCAGGCGAGCGCCAATGCCCCGGCGCTGGCGGGTGGGCAGGACATAGGCGTGGCGGATCAGGGCGACGTCGCGCACCGCCTGGAGGCCCATGACGCCCGCGAGGAGGCCGTCGTTCTCCTCCCAGCCGAGGAAGCGGACCCCGGCGGCGACCTCTCGGCGCAACTGGGCGGCGGCCATGTAAGGCTCGTGCCAGCACTCCGCCGGGATGACGGGCCGATAGGCCTCGGCAGCGGCGTTGATCACGTCGCCGATCGCCTCGAGATCGCCGAGGCGGCAGGGTCGAATGGACATCGCATTCGTCCTCGGTGGCATGGGATGGGCGGAGCCGTCCCCATGGGTCATTGTTTACGACCCCGATACTAGTGGGCCGACGGCAAAAAAAACGGCCGGGACCGCGCGTGGGTACGGTCCCGGCCCAGGGGGCATACACATCGGACAGGGAGGGATGCGCGTGCCCTATTGCAGCGACTCCTGGATCTCCTGGATGCGCTCGGCGAGCTGCGCGTCGTTACGTATCGCCTCCGAGATCTCGTTGTAGGTCTCGACGTCCAGGCCGGTCCGGCGGACAGCGTGGACCATCTCCTGGTTGGCGTCGTTCCGAATCTGTTGGGCCTGCTCTGGATCCTCGGTCTCGTTGATCCGCTGCTGCATGCGGTTGGCGATCTGGGATATCTCTTCCGCAGCCGCGGCAAACCCTTGGATCTGCCGGTCGGAGAATTGCCGGTCCTGAGCGGCAGCCGGCTGCGGCGACACCGTGAGTGCGGCGGGCGCCGCGAAGAGGGCGAGCGCGACGAAGGCGGCCGGGACGCCGGCAAGAAACGTCTTGGACATGGGAAGGTCCTTTCCTGTCGAATTGGGACGGGCACCGCACCACAACCGGCTGCCGCGGCGCCCACTTCACCCTCATCGACAGCCCGCATGCGCCGCAAGTTCCACGATTTGCCGCTGATTCGGGAAATCGAGGAAAATTGACCGGACACGGAACTTTACCCGCGGCGGGACTGTCTTTCAGTGTAGCGGCGGTGCGTCCCGACGGGCGACGCCGCGCATCGGCGTGGGGGAGTGCGTTTGGACGAAGACACGAAATGGCTGATCGCGCGCGAGATTCCGCACATGCGGCGCTACGCTCTCGCTCTCACCAACGATCCGGCGCGAGCCGACGACCTGGTGCAGGACGCGCTCGAGCGGGCGATCCGCAAGCGCCATCTGTTCGGGCAACGCGGCCGCTTGAGAGGCTGGCTGTTCAAGATCCTGTACAACGTGTTCCTCAACGGCCGCGCCGAGTTCGAGAAGGCACTGAGGCAGGTGCCGGTGGACGGCTTGGACCACGGCGCCCTGTCGGTTGCGCCCAACCAGGAAGACCGGGTGGCCTATGTCGAGATCGTTCGAGCGTTGCACGATCTGCCGGCCCAGCAGCGCGCCGCCATTGTCCTGGTCGCGCTGGAGGA
>CAZMTC010000105.1:7276-11428 GCA_964569105.1 uncultured Alphaproteobacteria bacterium
GAGGCGGCCGAGGTGCTCGGGGTCCCGGTCGGTACGTTGCGTTCGCGACTGTCACGCGGGCGCGAGGCGTTGCGCGCCGTATCCGCCGGGCATGCGCGCCAGAGCCTGATACGAAGGGTCAAGTGAGATGAACGAAAGTCACGACGAAGCCGTCGAAGAACTGGATCTTCTGGCCTATGCCGACGGCCGGCTCGACCGCGACCCGGCCCGCAAGGCGGCAGTCGAAGGGTATCTGCAGGCACATCCGGAGGAGGCCGTGAGGGTCGAGGCCTATCTGCTCCAGAACAACGCCATTCGCGCCGCGTATGCCGGTGTGGGCAAGCAGCAGGTGCCGGAGCGATTGCTCGCCGTACTCAATCGTGACCCGAACGCGCGGTTCCGGCCGCTGCTGCGCGGAGCGGCCGCGGCCGCTGCCTTGGCGGTGGCCGCGTCGGCCGGATGGTGGGCCGGACAGTCGGATCGCGAGCAACCGTCGCTGCTGACGCAGAGCTTCGTCGAGCAGACCATGTACGGACATTTCGGCGCGGCGCCGGCGGCTGACGGCGCCGGCGCCGCCGAGCAGCCACTCGTGTCGCTCTCACAGCGGCTGTCGCTCGAACTCCAGCCGCCGGACCTCTCCGCGTTCGGCTTCCGCCAAGTCGACATGCGGGCCATCGGCGGGAACGGCAGCGGAGCGGTCCGCGTGACATACGCCGACGCGTCGAACAGGAACATCAACCTGTTTCTCAGGACACGCTGGCAGGAGAGCGCACCGGCGGTGAACTTCGTCGAGCGCGACGGCGTCTCGATGGCCTATTGGCTGGACGGGCCGTTGGTGTACGGCCTGGCGGCGCAGATCGATCGCGAGCGGTTAGCCGACATCGCCACCCACATCCGGCAGGCGAGCCGCTCGACCGGCGGCAATCTGGCCGGCGGCGGCATGGAGACCCCGGTGTTGGAACACAACGGCTCCGGTGGAGCCGGCGCCGGCCAGCCAGCGGCCCAGCCCGATCAGAGGCTGATCGTACCCAGGCCGCAGGACGATGACGGTTCCCCCCTCGATGGCGTGGCCACAGAGCAACCCTGACCACGCGCGGGGCGCCGGCCCGGAATCACTCCGCTTCTTCTTCGGCGTGGGGTGACGTCGTTTCGTCGTCGGCCTGCTGAGTGGGTATCGGCTCGAGGTCGTCACAGGCGCCCAGCGCCATCGACGCCAAGGCCAGCGCCAGCGCGGAACCCACGGCCGTGGCTGTCCGCCCCAGCCCATCGCGATTGTCAGACATTGAAATCCCCTTGGAGAAGCAGATCTCGCGCGGCCCCGCGACGCGGGCCCCGTCAAGGCCCTCGCACCGGCAGGAACTTGCTCGCCGGCCCGACCGGTCCGCGAGCGGGCCGCGTCGCGTGGCTTTCGCGCAACGGTCAGTAGGACTGCTGGGACTCGTTCTGCTCTTCCTCGGCCTGCTCGATCGCCTCCTTGTCGAGCTCGTCGCACGCCCCGACCGCCAATGCGGACACCGCCAAGGCGATCGCGGACACGGCGGCCATACCGGCCTTCCGGAACCGAGGCTGCTCGTTCTGGTCAGGCATGTGAACCTCCCTATGGTTGGATCGGGTGCCAAGGCCGCCGCCCTACCACCGAGCGAGCGGGGTTGTTGCCGGCGACGAGCCGGCTCTCAATGCCCTATGAGCACCGGCGTGGCAGCGACGCGCCCCAGCACGGAATCGGCGACGCTGCGGCCGAACAGTCGGCCCAGGCCGCCGGGCTCGCGGGCGCCCATCAACAGAAGGTCCGCCCCAAGCTCGCTCGCTTCGCTCAGAATGGCGTCGTCGGCCTTGCGCGCGCCGGGCCTGAGCGACTTCGCGCTGCTGTCGACCCCATGCCATGCAAGATAGCGGTCGAGCCGTTCCGTGGCGGCCCGGCCGGCGGCGCCGTTCTCTACGCTCAACGCGGTCACCCGGGAAGCGCGCTGCAGGAAAGGCAGCGCCGCCGCAACGGTGCGCCAGCATTCGGGGCTGGCGTCCCAGGCAATGACGACCTTGCCGCCCAGATCGCCTTCGAAGCGAACCGGCGCCAGCAGGACCGGCCGTCCGCCGGTACGCAGCACCGCCCGCGCCAGATCGTGTTCGAACCGGCCCACGACGCCGCTTCCAGCCACCACGAGGTCGTAGGCCGGAGCGTAGATACGCGCGATCTCCTCCGCATCCTCGTCACATTCGACCCATGAGGCCGACGGCAGCGCGTCGGCGTCCAGCACGGCGTCGTCCCGAAACGAGACGCCGTGCCGGGTACAGATGGATTCGAAGAGGCCCTTGACCGTTTCGCTGCGAGCGGATGTTTCTTCAACGCGGTTCGCCGCCGCGCGCGCCAACTCCGCCGCACGCCGCGGTTGCGCCATATGCTCCGCGGCGACGGTGGTCTTCTGCGCATCGCGGTCCCGCGGCACAACGGCCATTCCGACCAGATGCGCTTCGGCCGCCTTGGCCACGCCCGCCGCCGACTCCAAGACCGATTCCTTCGGTTCGCTCACGGGCACCGGGAGCAGAATAGTGCGAACGGTCATGGCGTCACCTCCTTGCCGCGTCGGCACGCGACGCGGGCGGCCTGATAAATTCGTCGTTACCGAAAGTGACAAGGCGACAACGGCGAAAGTTCCCTGCCCGGCTTCGATCGGCCTCGGGTGGTCTCCGATGGCCTGTCTCTTGGAGACACTTTCGCAGTGAGATTCGCACGGCGCCGTTGCAAGCCGCCAAGGCACGAAGGTTGAGAAAAACGGCCGGGACCGTGCTTGAGTGCGGTCCCGGCCCCAGGGGGATTCACGTCACAAGAGACGGGGAGGTCGGTTCAGTACTCGCCGCTCTCTTGCATTTCCTGGATACGCTCCGCGAGCCGCTCGTCGTTGCGCATCCCACGGGAGATCTCGTTGTAGGTCTCGACGTCCAGACCGGCGTCGCGGACGGCCTTGACCATCTCGTCGTTGGCCTCGCGCCGGATCTGCTGGACCTGCTCCGGGTCCTCGGCCTGGTTGACCTGCTGCTGCATACGCCCGGAGATCTGGCCGATCTCGTCGAGCGCGGTCACGAACGACGCGAGCTGCTGCTCGCTGAACTGCTGGCTCTGAGCGGCGGCCGCGTGCGGCGCGAGCGTGATTCCGGCGGGCGCCGCGACCAGGGCCAACGCCACGAAGGCGGCCGGCGCGTTGGTGATGAACCTTTTCGACATGTCGGATCCTCTCATCACGGATCGGGATGGAAGCTGCACGTTGCCACGCGTCCGGGCACGGGCATCACCTACACTGACAGTGCGCCTGCGCCGCGAGTTCCCTGGTCGAGGAAAGGTCGTCCGGACCGGATCTTTCCGGACGCGGCGCTCCATATTCGCTTCGATCAGGCACGCCCTCTAAATGTCGCGCCTGGATCGCGTCGCTGCGCTCGCGTTGATGGTCCGGCGGCGGGTGCGCGCTCGCCGACGTTCCTCCTCTCACGCTGCCTCCACCCCGACCCGACCGGCTAGACATTCGGGACGGGACCGCATCCCCGCCTCAGCCCTCCCCCGCCGCCGGCGGCAGGCGGGGGCGGGGGAGGCGGAGCTTGGCTCCGAACCAGAGCGCGGTGGCGAGCGCCGGGGTGGAAGCGGCGAGGAACATGACCGCCGGTCCGCGCGCCTCGGACAGAAGGCCGGCCAGCGCAGGGCCCAGCACGCTGCCCGCCGCGAGGCTGAGCAGCGCGGCGGTGAAGCCGAGCGTGGCGCGGCCGGGAAACAGCCGCAGGCTCCAGAACGAGAACACCGCGCTGACCATCATCAGCGCCGCGCCGTGCAGCCCCGAGGCGGCGAGCACCGCGCTCCACGAGCCGGGCGCGAGCGCGATCAGCACGAGCGACAGCGCCGCGGCGGCGAAGATCGCGCAGAACAGCGGCGCGAGGCCGGTGCGGGCCTCGATCCGCCCGGTCGCGAGGCCGAGCAGGCCGCAGGCCCCGTAGGCCAGGAAGATCACCGCCGCGGCGGCCTCGTCCGGCAGGCCCGGCAGGCCGCCCGCCGCGACCACCCGATCGGCGGCGAAGGACAGGAACACCGTGTTGGTCATGCCGAAGCACAGCGCCGTGACGTAGAGCGGAACGGCGGCGCGCCGGGCGAGGCCGGGGCCGGGCGCGCCTGCGTCGCGGGCCGGCGCGGGT
>CAZMTC010000106.1:0-11356 GCA_964569105.1 uncultured Alphaproteobacteria bacterium
GAAAAGGGGCGGAAAAGGCGCGAAAAGGCGCGGCCGGGGCACGGAAGGGCACGGGCGGGGGGCGATCGGGGCGCGAAAAAGCGCGGTTTGGGAGGGGTTCGGCAGGGCGTTCGGGGGCGCGCGCGGGAGCGGATCAGGAGACAGGAACGTCTCGTCAACGAAATCGAGTTACTATATTCGTAGGTCCGGCTGGAGGCCGTGATGCAGAGCGAATATCGATTCACCATCGCCGACGCCTACACGCCCGAGACGCTGCCGATGGCGCGGATGGCCGAATACGCCGCGGCGCTGGCCAAGCTGCTCGGCGAGCAGGAGCGCGTCCATTTCCGCAGCGTCGAGCCCGGCTCGGCCGTGCTGGTCGCCGCCGTCGAGCCGCCGGTCCGGCGCGAGGTCGCCGGCCGGCTGGCGGCAGTGCGCGGCGGCGAAGGGCCGCCGGATGCGCGCAAGGCGTTCGCCGAGCTCGACCGCATGCTGCGCAGGGACAACGCCACCGGCACGCTGAGCGACGAGAACGGCGCGGTGGTGGTCCCCTTCCCCGGCAGGGACCGGCCCGAGCCGCTGGAGTACGGCCCGTTCCGGCAAAACGGCACCCTGGACGGCCAGGTCGTGCGCGTCGGCGGCAAGGACGACACGGTGCACGTCCATCTGAGGGACGGGCCGGTGGTTCATACGGGGCTCTACTGCAACTGGGAGGTCGCGCGCGACATCGCGCGCCATTTCGGCGGGCCGACGCTGCGCGTCCACGGCACGGGTACGTGGTTCCGCGGCGGCGACGGCACCTGGGAGCTGCGCCAGTTCAGGATCGCCGATTTCGAGGTGCTGGACGACGCGCCGCTGGAGGCCGTCGTGAGCCGGCTGCGCGAGGCGGAAGGCAGCCACTGGAACGAGGTGCCGGACCCCGTGCGAACCCTGCTGGAGGAAAGGCACGGCGACGGGGACGGCAATTGACCGTCGCGTTCCGCGATCACCATCTCGCGTCCTGATCGTCCAGAAAAATCGGAGGCAGCCGCAGCGACAAAGCAATCTTCAGGATCGAGCGATCACCTCCCCCTGAGGGTATCGCTCATCTTCCTTGTATAAGATCACGTGGCTTGGTAGCCGCGTAGCTTGCCATCCGGCTGGAAGCTGACTGACGACGGATTTAATGAGTGATCGCGCCGTATATTGGGATGATTTCTCCAACTTTATGTCTGTCCCAACCAAATCTGGATGTGGCCTAGATCCCACCTTTTGAAAGCGGAACCAATATGGAAGCCTATCCTTGAGCTTCAGAAATACATCTGCCGCAGTATTGATTTCCGCAATATCTATATGAATCTCCCTATCTAAGTCGATTGGATAAACCCAATCAAAATGCTCCTCTCTATAGTTTGTCTTGTCCCTCCTCCGACCAGGATCATTTGACCCAAAACCACTTCCATTCCATTTGACCGCCTTTAATCCTCCGTAGTGCTCTATCAATTGGGTTTCCAAGTCAACGGCGGTGAACACATAGATTCTAACTGCCTTGAAAGATACATCTGCTGGATCAAGACCGATTCGATGCTGAACACGCTTGCCATGGCGCTCAAGTCTCCTTCTCAGGCCCGCATCAGCATCGGTCTTGCCGATATATACTAATTCATCTCCAAGGTAGAGTTGGTAAACTCCCTGAGCATCAGGAATCCTTGCCAGAAGCTCCGATTTTAGTGGAGCCGAACTCATTTCATCTAGAACCTCCACCAAGCGAACCAATAAGGCTCCGTGAAGGTCGAACTCAAAATCGACATAACCATCCGTCATTCAGCGGCCACTAGGACATTGGAAGGCTGAAGATGTAAGCGGATATGATCGGAAATCAGCTCGGCCAAGTCGACGGGCACAGCGTTGCCCAATTGTCGCATTGTCTCTGACCACGAGCCCTGGAACCAAAATTCATCAGGGAATGTCTGGAGTCGGGCGCTTTCCCTGACCGTGAAGTAGCGTACAGAGGCATCCGACCGCTGCAACATGTTCTCTCCGCCGGGCACCCCATGGACCCCAGCCTTCAAGGTCTTCGCCGGCTCGTCAAGAGGGCTGCCAGTGTGCCCGACATATCGTCTCGCGCCAGGTTGAAAAATGTGATTTGGGTACGCCGCCGCTCTGGAGGGTTCAAACTCCGGATCAGGTAGATCAAAAATGGCATCACGTACCGTTCGCCATGGTTGGAGAGCAGGCCGTTCGTTAAGGCTGTCGGCACGGCGCGCGGCGCGAACCGAGAGTAGCCGATGCCTCAAGGGCAACTTGTGGCGATCCCAATACGTGCCGTGCTTTTGATCCCACAGCAACGCATCATATGAATGGGTGGGCCGCGGAAACTTCCACTCTACACCGAGGTCGGAGCGAAATCCGACGAAAAAGACCCTCTCTCTCTTCTGGGGCACCCCATAATCAGCCGCATTCAATACTGCGACCGAAACTCGATAGCTGAGTCCTTTATCACCTTTGCTCGCTCGATATTTCTCCAATCTAAACAGATGTTCCAACCACACCTCCCCGTCCCAGGGGGCGATTTCAGGAAATGTCATTTGGAGCACGATGTAGTCTAGATATGTAGAAAATTTCTGACGAGTCAGTCCTTTTACGTTTTCGAACAGGAATGCTCTGGGCCGTATTTCGCGGACGGCACGTACAGCCTCGGGAAACATATCCCTAACGTCAGCGTGAGCCTTGTGGCGCCCACCGATGGAGAAAGGCTGGCAGGGCGGCCCGCCGGTCACTAGGTCGACCTGGCCATCGAACAAGCGAAAATCGATCGTTCGCACATCTTGGTCCAGCAAGACCCATGAGGACACAAGGTGGAAACCTCTTTCCTGATTAGCGCGGATAGTTTCGCAACTATGCCGGTCCCGCTCTATGACGGAAATTGGCTCGACACCCGACCGGCTGACTCCAAGCCCCAGCCCACCAGCGCCTGCGAAAAGCTCTATGGATTTCACCCCAGGAACCTCCTTATTTTCTCACATAAGGCATCTCTGTTCTTCAATTCGCATTCCCATATGATCGAAGCGCCCCACCCAGCGTCTTTGAGCTTTCTTATATTTTCTTCGTCCCTGCGCTTGTTGCCCTCAAGTTTCTTCACCCAGAAGTCCCTACGAGACTTGGGGACGCGCGCAAGCTTGCAGCTTGGATCAGGATGACGGTGCCAAAAGCATCCGTGGACGAATATGACCTTCTTGCGTGATGGAAATACCAAGTCGGGGGTGCCGGGAAGGTCCCTTCTGTGCAATCTGTACCTGTAGCCCATGCGATGCACCAAGCGCCGGACCACCAACTCCGGCGTCGTGTTGGTGCCTCGCACACGGCTCATTCTCTCGCTTCGCTGCGCTGGCGTCAGAGTGTCAGCCATGGCCATATATTGTAGGTAAATATCCTTCCGGGTACCACATCGAGAACAGTACATTTGAACTCAAGCCATCGAGAACGAATGACGAACGCACTAGCATTCCCCTCAGGCCATGTCCACCAATATCTACCTCATATGCCCGCTCTCGCATTGTCCAGCCCACCATGCGCGTGATGTTCCGACCCATTGCCGCCGTGTCCGCGAGCTTGCCAGCCGACACCTAGATGGACAACATGTTGGGAAGGAGAACGTGCTGGCGCGAGGCCGCGGCCGCAGGGCGGGGAAGTGCAAGGAGCCATCATGCTCAACCTGATCAACGCCAAGCGCGACGAGATCGCGGCGCTGTGCCGGCGGCATCGCGTTCGGCGGCTGGATATGTTCGGCTCGGCGGCGCGGGGCGACTTCGATCCGCAGCGCAGCGACGTGGATTTCGTGGTCGCCTTCGAGCCGGGGCAGCCCGGGCATTCGCTGTCCAGCTACATGGGGCTGAAGGAGGGGCTGGAGGCTCTGCTCGGCCGGAAGGTCGACCTGGTCGAGGCCGGGGCGGTGCGGAACCCCTATGTGCGGGAGAGCATCGAGCGGTCGCGCGTGCCGGTCTATGGGGCGTGATACGCGGGCGTGCCCTTGCTGATGAAAATCACGTCTCGCGCCGGTGCCGCCGTATCGTTACTCATGAACCGGCCTTTGCGCGGACAAATCGCTCGGCCATATGTTCGGCGCACCAGACCCGCCGGCCGATGCTGATGAACTTGGTGATCGCCAGCGCCCCGCGTTCATTGCGCGACTTGCTGCCGGGCCGGGTAAGCGCTTCCTCCAGAGGCGTGCGCGCGGCTTCGTAAATGACCTGCGGCTCGAACCGTTCGTCGAGAAGAATGAGCATGACGCAGTCCCATTCATGATCGAGGCGGATTGAACCGAGCCGCTGGCCGGTCAGTTTTGTGCGGCTGGGGAGGCAACGGGCCTTGATCTGAATCTTGCGGCCGGCTTCATCGACAGCGTCGTAGCCGGGAGCGCGCGCCTCGGCCAGCGCCAGCCCGAGCAACCTCGCGGTGAGATATTCGCCGATTTCCCCGGTTATGCCGAGGGGCTTCCCCGTAAGAGCGTAGTAATCGATTGCCGCCGCGCGGGCGCGCTCAAGAATCTCTCCTGCTTTGGCGACATCGATCATTGAATACTCTGGCGCGCCCCGGGTACTATAGATGGAGAACGAAGGGTGAAAACCTACCATATATATGCAGTGTTGACGAACAGAATCCCGGACTTGTCCCCACGACGCTGCCCGAGCAGATGCGGCTGGTGCGCGGCGCGCTCGACGGCGCCGAGCGGGCGCTGACCGCCGAGCAGGTCGCCGCCGCGTTCAAGGGCGCGCGGCGCAAGCGGGTGGACGAGCTGCTGGAGACGCTGGTGTCGGTCGGGCAGGCGCGGGCGACCGACGACGGGCGGTTCGCGGCGCGGTGAGGGGGTGGGGCATGCGGGCGCAGCCGGCGGGCAATCCGAAATAGTTGTTTCGACGATGCCGCCAATCCTGCAGACTAGGGAAGCGAGCCAGGGCCCTGGACGAGTAGTCGACTTGTGGCGCGGCGTATTGCGATCACCGTGGACAGGAATCCATGAATGATGCGCTGAGAGACCTCTACAAAGAGCTCTACCTCGCCGAACTCGATCGACGCGAAAAGATAACTTCCAGCGTCGCCGTGCCTCTCACGGCCATGGCTTTTGTCGCCATCTCGCTAACGATCATAGGGCCGCGGCTGGTCGAGAATCCGACGTGGACGACACTTCAATCCGTCGCGATGATCGCGACGGCGTTGTCCTTGCTGCTGCTCGCGGTCGGCATCTTCAATCTGACCCTCGTAGAAGGGGCGAGACGGATAAGTGGCTATCCCTATCCACCGAAGGCGGAAGCATTCGAACGCTGGACGGAAGATGAAGTTCTCCGTCGCAACGAACTCGGTATATCTGCCACGCCACCGGACCGCGACGAGATCGGGGAACAGGTATTGCTGCGCACACTGACCGACGGATATGCGCGCGCTTTCAGGCTAAACGAGCGCCGCGTCCGCTTTCGGCGCCGGGCAATCATGGCAATCCTGGTTTCGATCGTGTTTCTATTGACGGCCATCGTCGCCATATATGTGGAAAGGGCGATGGCCGCGCCATGTGGGGATACGGGATGTGAGGTCCGCCCGCCGTCACCAGGGAGCGAACCCGACCGGAGCATAGGCAATGAGTGACACGACAACGGCGAAGAAAACCAGGGGAGGCGCACGCGGCGTTCCTTCGGATCGTCCCGAATTCGTCATTGCACCAGAGGGCGAAGGCGAGCTGTGGCGCGAGAGCGACTTCAAACCCACCAGCAACACTTTCGTCGCGGTATTGGAGGCACTGGGACTGTGGCACACCGAAAGACCGCCCCACGAGGCGTTTTCGACGGTCGGTCGTGCCGAGGAACAAGAGGTCAAGGAAACGAAGAACAGCGACCCCGCCGCCGAGTAGGCTCAGGGAAAGGCCCGACGCCACGGCGGGCAACTCGAATCACTTCCGCCGGCTGAAGCGAAAGGCCCCAGTGTACACCGAGGCCAAGCGCCGACCGGGAACAGCCCCCAGTCCATTTGTGCTTCAATATATAGGCGCATCCTATCGCGTTGTCATTGCCAAAGCAGCATTGGATACCGTTGCCTCGCAGTGCGGCAGCTCAGGCGCGTGGACGAGCTGCTGGAGACGCTGGTGTCGGTCGGGCAGGCGCGGGCGACCGACGACGGGCGGTTCGCGGCGCGGTGAGGGCGATGGCCCGCCATGGCGGATTCGGATAGGTTCGGGATCGTTTGCCGCCATGCAGGAATTCGAGCCGCCGCCATGCTCGACCTGATCGAAGCCAAGCGAAGCGAGATCGCGGAACTATGCCGCCGGCACCACGTGCGGCGACTGGAGGTATTCGGGTCGGCCGCGCGGGGCGATTTCGACCCAGGGCGCAGCGACGTGGATTTCGTGGTGACCTTCGAGGCCGGGCGGAAGTCCCTGGATGCCTATTTCAAGCTGAAGGCCGGGCTCGAATCGGCGCTGGGCCGCCCCGTGGATCTCGTAGAATCCGAGGCGGTGGAGAACCCGTATATTCGCGCGAGCATCGAGCGGTCGAAGGTGCCGGTCTATGGAGCGTGATACGCGGGCGTATCTCTGGGATGCCAAGGCGGCCGCGGATGCCATCGCCGAGTTTACCGACGGCAAGACCATCGAGGACTACAAGGCGGACGCGATGCTGCGCTCCGCCGTGGAGCGGAAGTTCGAGATCGTCGGCGAGGCCCTGGGCCAGCTCGCGCGACACGATCGGGAAGCGGCAGAAAAGGTTCCCGATCACGAACGAATCGTCGCCTTCCGCAACCTATTGATCCACGGCTACGCGGTCGTAGACAACGAGACCGTCTGGACCGTCGTGGAGACCGAGTTGCCGCGGCTGCGCGAGGTGTTGGCGGAACTGCTGGGCGAGGGCTGACCGAAGGCGGCTCGACAAGCTGCGGGAGACGCTGGTGTCGGTGGGGCAGGCGCGCGTCACCGACGACGGGCGGTTCGCGGCGCGGTGAGGGGGCGAGCTTCGGTTCGTTCGGCTGGATCGCCCCGGGCGCTTTGCGCCCTCGCGAAGACGGGGGTGAGGGGCGGTGGCCGCAGGGCACCCTCACCGATGCGTACGGATCACGGTGTCCCGGATGACGATGTGCATGCGCCCGTCGCGGCCGGCGAGTGCGAATTCGTGCTCATGCTCGATCAACGTCATGGCGGCCTCCACCCGGCGAGCCGCCCGAGGGGCCCGGCAGGCCAGCGAGATGCGGCTCAGACGCCGAAAGCGCGCCTGCTGCCCGCGGGGAATTCGGGGAGCGATCTGCGCGAAATCCGTGTCGCAGCTCACCAGGACCGCCCCCATCCGTTCGCTGACGGTCGCCACCACCGGGTCGGGCGAGTCGGTCGGCAGGACATCGCGCAACAGCACGACCTCGTGTCCGCGCCGGCGGAAGACGCCGGCGACGGAATCGGGCACGTTGTGGTCGAGGAAGAGCAGCACCGGACGCGTCTCTCAGCGCCGCGCTCGGACGCTCAAGCGGCCGATGTCTCTTCGTGCGCGAGGGCCGCTCGAACGTCGTCCTCCGTCAGGCCGGGATATTCGCGAAGAATCTCGGCGACGGAGTAGCCATCCTCGTCGTACTGCCGGATCGCAGCCGTCGGAATCCGGGTGCCCGAAACCACCCAGGCGTTGTGGGTCACGTAGCGATGGCGCTCGACATGCCCGATGTCCTCGGGCTCCCGCCGCTTGAGGCTTGCGGCCTTGTCCGCCATGTCGCCGGCGATCTCGTCCACCGCGTAGACGGCGATGTACTGCTTGTCGAGCGCACCCCGCACCCGGCCCGTATCCGGCTCCTCGAAGTGGACCTTCTTGCCGCGAACGTAGAGCTTGATATCGGTCCAAGGCGCGGCGTCGTGGCGGGTCAGCTCCGTCCGCACCTTGCGCAGCCGCTGAAGCGGGATGCGGTGCCGCAGGCGCAGCATCGCGATGACCCGCAGCGCAACCAGATCCTTGAACGAATAGATGCGACTGTGGGGCTTGCGTCGATCCGCATAGCCGTACTCCGGCGCGAAAAAGCCGGTCCGGTCCATATAGGCGAGCTGGCGCGGGCTCAGCCCGGTCAGGCGCGCCACATGATCGACGCTGAACGCGCGAACGACGTTGCCAGGACGGTCCATGGTTCGGGCACTCCATGCGGTACGACGCTCCTTGAACTGTACACCATTCGCGCGCGACGGCCATTATCGGTGCAGCCGACGCCTCGAGCGGCGTGGCGCGCGGACGACGGCTCGGATCACGCGGCAACCATCGAGCCCGCCGCGGCCCCAACCGGCGCGGACGCCGGTTCGGGGGCGGGGGTCCGGCGTTTGCCGTGCGCGTGCCGCCCTGCTATCTCACCGCCGGGCCGTCGGGAGGGGGGAGCATGGCGCTCAGCGAGGAGACGGAGTTTCCGCCGGCGTGTCCGGCGGGGCTGGCGGTGGGGCTGCTCGGCGGGTCGTTCAACCCGGCGCACCGGGGGCACCGGCATATCTCCGAGCTCGCGCTCGCGCGGCTGCGGCTCGACGAGGTGTGGTGGCTGGTCTCGCCGCAGAACCCGCTCAAGCCGGCCGAGGGCATGGCGGGGCTCGAGGACCGGGTCGAGCGCGCGCGGGCGGTGGCGCGGCATCCGCGCATCCGGGTGACCGGCATCGAGGCGCGGCTGGGCACGCGCTATACCGCCGACACGCTGAGCGAGCTGCGCGCGCACTTCCCCGACACGCGCTTCGTGTGGCTGATGGGTGCGGACAACATGGTCCAGATACCCGATTGGGACGATTGGACGCGCATATTCCGCACCGTCCCCGTTGCCGTCTTCGACCGGCCCACTTATTCTCAAAGGGCGTTGGCAGGGACCGCCGCACGCCGGTTCCGGTCGGCACGGGTGAAGGAGCGGAACGCCGCGCGGCTGGCGCGCATGGAGCCGCCGGCCTGGTGCTTTCTCCACATCCCGCTGATGGCGCTCTCCGCCACGCAGATCCGCGCCCGGCGCGGGGCGGATCGCGGTGCAACGGGTGAAACGAGCGAGAGGGACTGAATCATAGCTCGCAAAGCCAAGACGATCCCGGCTCCCGAAACGGTTCTGGACGCCGTGGAAACGTCGCTCGACGACGACAAGGCCGAGGGCATCGTCGTCATCGACCTGCGCGGCAAGACCGCGATCGCCGACTACATGGTCGTCGCCAGCGGGCGCAGCGCGCGCCATGTCACCGCGCTGGCCGACCGGGTCTCGCAGAAGCTCAAGGACATGGGCATGGGCCGCGTGCCCGCCGAGGGGCTGCGCCAGGGCGACTGGGTGCTGCTCGACGCGGGCGACGTGATCGTGCATCTGTTCCGGCCCGAGGTGCGGGCGTTCTACGGGCTGGAGAAGATGTGGGGCGTGGAGCCGCCCAAGGCCGGCGAGACGGTCGAGCTGATCGCCTGAGGCGCCCGGGCCGCGGGGAGGTGCGCGTGAGCCGGCGGTGCGGCCCGGCGGCGGCGAGGCTGCCGTGGTGGGGATGGTTCAGCCGCAGATTACGCAGATTGCGCAGATTTCGGACGGTGCAGACCGTGGATGCGCGTCCGCCCGGCGGCTCCGCGCCGAAGGCGCAACCCGGTCAACCACAGAGACACAGAGACACAGAGGATGCACAGAGAGGCTGGGTTCCTCTGTGCCCGCTCTGTGTCTCTGTGCCTCTGTGGTGAACAGGCGCCTGCGGCGCGAAGACCGACGGCCGGCCACGCTCCGCCCACCGCGGTACGCGCGGCGACAATCTGCGTAATCTGCGTAATCTGCGGCTGACCTCGATTGCGCCGCGGCGCGGTGCGTGGGGCGGAGAGGCGCGATGCGGATGAGCGTGGTGGCGGTGGGGCGGATGAAGCGCGGGGCGGAGGCGGAGCTGTTCGCCGAATACGCCCGGCGCGTGAAGCCGCCGCTGGCGCTGCGCGAGGTGGAGGACAAGGGCCGGCGGTCGCCGGGCGAGCTCAAGGCGCGCGAGGGACGGCTGCTGCTGGACGCGATGCCCGAAGGGGCCGTGGCGGTGGCGCTCGACGCGGGCGGCGAGATGCTGTCGAGCGAGGGGCTGGCCGGGCGGCTGGCGCGCTGGCGCGACGGCGGCGCGGGCGAGGTGGCCTTCGTCGTGGGCGGGGCCGAGGGGCTGGACCGGGCGGTGCTCGACCGGGCCGAGACGGTGCTGTCGCTGGGGCCGATGACCTGGCCGCACATGCTGGTGCGCGCGATGCTGGCGGAGCAGATCTTCCGGGCGCAGAGCATATTGGAGGGGCATCCGTATCACCGGGGGTGAGGGCCCTGCCCTATGCCCGAAGCGGCGGATCGCCTATATAACGCGGGACGCCCCGACGGCAGCGAAACCCGAAGCTTCGATACGCCGATGACCGAGACCCGAGCGAAACCCGTGGTGCTGTGCATCCTGGACGGATGGGGGCACCGGGTGGAGTGCGAGGACAACGCGATCTGCCAGGCGGACACGCCCAACTGGGACCGCTTCCTGGCCGAGCGGCCGCATGCGCTGCTCGACGCCTCGGAGCACGAGGTCGGGTTGCCGGCGGGGCAGATGGGCAATTCCGAGGTCGGGCACATGAACATCGGCGCCGGCCGGGTCGTGCTGCAGGACCTGCCGCGCATCGACGCCGCGCTCGAGGACGGCTCGCTGGCGGAGAACGCGCGGCTGCGCGAGTTCGTCGGCGCGCTGAAGGCAAGCGGGGGGACGGCGCACCTGATGGGGCTGCTGTCGCCCGGCGGCGTGCATTCGCACCAGCGGCACGTGGCGGCGCTGGCCAGGACCGTCGCCGAGGCGGGCGTGCCGGTGGCGGTGCACGCGCTGCTCGACGGGCGCGACACGCCGCCGAAGAGCGCGCTCGACTACCTCGCCGCGTTCGAGCGCGAAATCGCGGGGGCCGACGGCGTCGGCATCGCGACGGTCGGCGGGCGCTACTGGGGCATGGACCGCGACAAGCGCTGGGAGCGCGTGGCGCGCGCCTACGACGCCATGGTCGACGCGCAGGGCGAGCATGCCGAGAGCGCGCGGGCGGCGATCGAGGCGGGCTACGACCGCGGCGAGACCGACGAGTTCGTGGCGCCGACGGCGGTGGGCGGCTACGCCGGGATGCGCGACGGCGACGGCGTGCTGATGGCCAATTTCCGCGCCGACCGGGCGCGGCAGATCCTGACCGCGCTGCTCGACCCCGCCTTCGACGGGTTCGCGCGCGGGCGGGTGGTGAAGTTCGCCGCGGCGCTGGGCATGGTCGCGTATTCGGAGGCGCTGGCGGAGCTGCTGCCGGCGATGTTCCCGCCCGAGACCATCACTCACACGCTGGGCGAGACGGTGGCCGAGGCGGGGCTCGCGCAGCTGCGCATCGCCGAGACCGAGAAATACGCGCATGTCACCTTCTTCCTCAACGGC
>CAZMTC010000107.1:0-11328 GCA_964569105.1 uncultured Alphaproteobacteria bacterium
GGACCACCTGGTGCACGGGCTACTGTGGAGCCTGACCGCGAACGTGCTGTGTTTCGTCGCGGTGTCGCTCGCCACCAACCAGTCGGCGCTCGAACGGCTGCAGGGCGCGATCTTCGTCGACGCTTTCGACACCCGGCGGAGCGGCGTCCAAGGCGCGATTCAGCGCTCGGCGACGACCGGCGACCTGTTCCAGCTGACCCAGCACATCCTGGGCTACGAACGTGCCGAGCGAATTTTCCGCGAATATGCGCGCAGCCAGGGCCGCGGCCACAAGATGCCGTCACCCAACCCCGCGTTGATCGCCTATATCGAGCGCCAGCTCGCCAACAGCGTCGGCGCCGCCACTGCGCGCACCCTGGTCTCGCGCGTGGTCAAGGGCGAGACGATGAACGTCGAGACCGTCATCGAGCTGCTGGACGAGACGCAGGAGGCGATCCGCTACAGCCGCGAACTCGAGCGCAAGTCGCGTGAGCTCGAGGACACCGCCGCCCAGCTCCGGCTCGCGAACGAGCAGCTTACCCGGCTCGACAAGCTCAAGGACGAGTTTCTGAGCCAGATCAGCCACGAGCTCCGAACCCCGATGACCTCGATCCGGCTGTTCTCCGAAATCCTGATGTCGCCGGACGAACTCGACGAGGAGCAGATCCGCCGCTTCATCGGCATCATCCAGCACGAGAGCGATCGGCTCACGCGGCTGCTCGACGACATGCTCGACCTCGGGCGTATGGAGGCCGGTCAGGTCGACTGGGAGATCGGCCCGGTCGATGCGCGCGCGGCCGCGGCGGAAGCGGTGACCACGATGACCGGCCTGGCGCAGAGCCGCGGCGTCGAGATCGTCAACCTGCTCGACGACGAGCCGATGATGGTCGACGCCAACCGTGACCGGCTCACCCAGGTGCTGATCAACCTCCTGTCGAACGCGATCAAGTTCAACGACCAGCCATCGTCCACCGCGTGGATCGAGCCCGGCGATGCCAGCCCCGGCTATCTGGAGATCCGCGTGCGCGACAATGGCCCGGGCATTCCCGAGGAGGACCTGCCCAACCTGTTTTCGAAGTTCGCCCGCGGCTGGAACGAGCGCTCGCGCCACGGTACTGGCAGCGGCCTGGGCCTCGCCATTTCCAACCAGATCATGGACCACCTCGGCGGCAAGCTGGTCCTGCTGGGCGCCGGCCCCGAGGACGGCGGCACCTGCTTCGCCGTCCGCCTCAGGCGCCACGAGGCCGCAGACGCCGGCGCCGTCATCCCGGATCGGGGCGTTGCGGCGGGCGAATGACGGGCACCGCCCGGCATCGGCCGGGCACGGGGCCGAGGGGGTCGGACGGGAGCGATCCACGGGCAAGCGGTACGACGTGCGAGGATGCGCGCGGGGGGTTGGTCATACAGGTTCGGTCGGGTCCGCCGACGATGCCGTCGCCCCGAAAGCGGGCCGTGCGGCTGTGGTTCTCGCTACAACGTGACTTGGTCCATCCGGCTCTTGAGTGCATCCTCCGCTTGAGCGACGGCTCATGAACGATTAAGAAAGTACAATGCGTCGCACTCCGGGTGGACTCGAGAATGACGATTACGCGCCGACTGTGGTGTCGGCCAGTCCGCCCATGGGAATTTCTGACGACCGCGACGTAGTGGAGCGAATTGCCGTGGAGGCTGAGCGCCGCGGGACCAGGTGCTTGGCTGCCTTTAGGGGCATCCATGCGCCCGTGACCGCGGGCAAGCAGGGTCGAGGCACGCCCCATACCGAGAAGCCAAACCCAACAGGGAGGGAAGACAATGAAGCGTAGGGACTTTCTTCGAACCACGACCTTCGGCGTGGCGGCCGCGGGCGTGGCGGCAGCGTCGTTTCCCAAGCCTGCGATCTCGCAGGGCAAGCGTGAGCTGCGCATGGTGACGTCTTGGCCCAAGGGTTTCCCGGGCCTGGGCACCGCGGCGCAGCGCTTTGGGCAGCGGATCTCCGACATGACCGACGGGCGCATCACCATCAAGGAGTTCGCCGGCGGCGAGCTCGTGCATCCGCTCAAGGTGCACGACGCCGTGCAGGAGGGCTCGGCCGACATCTATCACTCCGCCGACTACTACTTCCAGGGCAAGTCGCAGGCCTACGCCTTCTTCACCACCGTGCCCGGCGGTTTCTCGCCGGACGAGATGCACGCCTGGATGCTCCACGGCGGCGGCTGGGAGCTGTGGGACGAGCTGGGCGCCCAGTTCGGCATCAAGCACTTCCCCGGCGGTAACACCGGCCACCAGTTGGGCGGGTGGTTCCGCAAGGAGATCAACTCGCTCGACGACATCAAGGGCCTCAAGATGCGCATCCCGGGCCTGGGCGGTGCCATGATCAAGGCACTGGGCGGCACTTCGGTGACGCTGGCCGGCTCCGAGATCCTGCCCGCGTTGCAGTCGGGCACCATCGACGCCACCGAGTGGGTCGGCCCGTGGAACGACCTGGCCTTCGGCTTCTACAAGATCACCAAGAACTACTACTTCCCCGGCTTCCACGAGCCCGGCCCGGTGCTCGGCATGGGCATGTCGATGAATGTCTGGGAGAGCCTGTCAAAGGCGGATCAGGCGATCTTCGAGAACGCCGGAGTGGCCGAGATGGTCAACGATCTGGCCGAGTTCGACGCCAACAACCTGGCTGCGCTCCAGACGCTGGTCGAGAAGCACGACGTGACGCTGCACGAGTTCCCGGACGAGGTCTCCAAGGCGATGTTCGAGGCGGCGGCGGACGTGGTCGCGGACGCGGGCAACAGCGATCCGTTCACCAAGAAGGTCTACGACAGCTACAACAGTTTCCGGAAGAACGCGCTCGAGTGGACCCGGATCTCGAACCAGGCCTACTTCAACAAGCGTAGCGCATAAGCAGGGCTGCCGGCCGCTGCGGTCCGCAGCAACTCACCGGACCGGCTCCCGGCGCAGCGATGCGCCGACATGATTGCGGCGTCCCGCCCACGCGGGACGCCGCTTTTTGTCGCGCCGCCGCGGCCGCCACCGCTGCTCGTTTCCCCTAGGTGTTCAGTCCCAAGGTGTGATGGTATCGGATTGCCGACCATCGACTTTACGGCTCCCGCCCGGGCCGGCGCGCGCCAGGAAAGTAAAGGCGCTCCGCCGCCGACAGCACGGCACCCGAACTACGGAAGCTAGGGCACTGCAGGCGGAAATTCCACTCTTTCCGCCCGGAGTGACATCCGCCATTGTCGCTCCCCATCGCACCCATCCCATCGGAGAGGAGAAATTCGGAGATGCGCAGGCTCATCTTGTTGACGATTGCCGTTTCTCTCGGGCTCATGACCGGTGCGCCGGCCCCCGCCCGCGCCGAGGCCTTCGTGTTCACCGCCATTCCCGATCAGGACGAAAGCCGCCTGCAGACCCGGTTCGGCAAGGTTGCGGCGTATCTGGAAGAGGAACTCGGTGTCGAAGTCAGATACGTCCCGGTCAAGTCCTACGCCGCGGCAGTGACCGCCTTCCGCAACGATCAGGTCCAGCTCGCCTGGTTCGGCGGCCTGTCCGGCGTCCAGGCCCGGGTTCTCGTGCCGGGCTCCGAGGCGATCGCCCAAGGCGAGGAGGACCAGGCCTTCCGGACCTATTTCATCGCCAACACGGAAACCGGCCTCACCCGCTCCGAGGACTTCCCGACGGACATCCGGGGGAAAAACTTCACCTTCGGTTCCAAAGGGTCCACATCCGGAAGGCTGATGCCGGAATTCTATATTCGTGAACATTTTGGCGAGGCGCCGGAGGACGTGTTCAGCCGGGTCGGATTCAGCGGCGACCATTCGATGACGATTTCGCTGGTGCAGTCGGGCGCCTACGAGGTCGGCGCCACGAACTTCGCCGTGTGGGAGCGCGAGATGGAGGAAGGCGAGATCGATCCGGAGAAGGTCCGGGTGATCTGGGAGACGCCGGCGTACCCCGACTACCAGTGGACGATCCGCGGCGATGTCGACGAGCGCTTCGGCGAGGGTTTCAAGCAGAAGGTGACGGACGCGCTCCTGTCGATGGACGACCCCGAACTGCTGAAGAGCTTCCCGCGCTCCAAGTTCGTCCCGGCCGGGAACGAGGACTACGAGCCGATCCGGAAGACCGCGAAGTCGATCGGGATCATCGATTGACCGAGTTCCTGGCACTCTCCGACGAGACCATCGGGTATGCCGGCAAGCCGATCCTGACCGGGGTCACGCTTCGCATCGCGGTGGGCGAACGCGTGGCCCTCGTCGGGGAGAGCGGCGCCGGAAAGTCCACCCTGTTGCGCGCCCTCTACGAGCGCCGTCCCGAGGAGGCGGCGCTGGTGCCGCAGGATCTGGGTCTCGTGTCTTCGCTGTCGGTGTTCCACAACGTGTATATCGGCCGCCTGCACCGGCGCTCGGTGTGGCACAACCTGCGAACCCTGCTGCGCCCGGCGGCGGCGGACCTGAAGCAGGTGCGCGAGATCCTCGTTCGCCTGCGGATGGAGGACAAGCTGCGTTCGCCCGTGGGCCAGCTTTCCGGGGGCCAGCAGCAGCGCACCGCCATCGCACGCGCCCTCTACAATCCGGGTCTCACGGTGCTCGCGGACGAGCCGGTCTCCTCCGTCGACCCCCATCAGGGCAAGGAGATCCTGGCGCGCCTGAACGAGGCGAAGCGGACGGTCCTCCTGGCCATGCACGACCGTGAGCTCGCGATCCACTTTGCCGACCGGCTGATCGGGGTCAGGGATGGGCGCATCGTCCTGGACGAGCCGTCTGACGGGATGGTGCCGAGCGACCTCGACGATCTCTACGTCGCGCAGTAGCGATGCAGACCGTGCCCAGCAGAGGGTCGCCGCTTGCCCGCACGGTGCTCGCCTTCCTCGCGGTGGCGGCCGTCTGCCTCGTCTTCGCCGACATCGCGATCGTCACCGTCGATCCGTGGACGGCGCTCGGTCGATTCGCGCTCGGCATGGTCACGCCCGACTTCTACGCGACCGAGAACCTGGCCGGCGCGATCCTCTACACCCTCGGCTTCGCCTTCCTGGGCGTGGCCTTCGGCAACCTGTTCGGCTTCGTCCTCGCGCTCCTGTTCTTCTCCTCCATCGTGCGGGTCGGCTGTGCCTTCGTGCGGGCGATCCACGAGCTGTTCTGGGCCCTGATCTTCCTGCAGATGTTCGGCCTGTCGCCGCTGACCGGTATCCTGGCCATCGGCATCCCTTATGCCGGTATCATCGCCAAGGTCTATGCCGAGATCCTGGAGGAGGCGGACCCCACGCCGCTCAAGGGCGTGCCGGCCGCGACGGGCCGGACCTCGACGTTCCTCTTCGTGCGCCTGCCGGAGGTCTGGGCCCAATTCCGGGCCTATTCGATGTACCGGATCGAATGTGGCCTGCGCTCCAGCGCGGTGCTGGGCTTCGTCGGGCTTCCGACGCTGGGCTTCCACCTCGAATCCGCGTTCAACCAGGGCCGTTACTCCGAGGTGGCCGCGTTGCTCATCCTCTTCTATGTGGTCATCGCCACGATGCGTATCTGGCTGCGCCGGCAGCTCGTGCCCGTCTACCTGCTCGGCGCCGCGCTCGTGCTGCCCTGGAGTCTCAACATCTCCTGGGACAACATCGTTCGGTTTCTGACCCAGGACATCGTTCCCCACCCGCTGCGCGAGGGGCAGTCGCTGCCCGCGGTGCTCGACTGGCTGGAGATGCTGCTGGTCGACCAGGCCCTGCCGGGCACGGTGGTGACGGTCCAGCTCACGATGATCGCCCTGGTGGGCGCGGGGCTCCTGACGCTGGTGATGTTCCCTCTGGTCTCGCCCCTGCTGCTGGGGCCGAAGGCGCGGACCGTGGGCAACGTGGCGCTGGTCGTGATCCGCTCGACACCGGAATACATCCTGGCCTTCATCCTGCTGCAGCTCTGGGGGCCGTCGATGCTGCCGGCCATCGTCGCCCTGTCCCTGCACAATGGCGCGATCGTCGGCCACTTGGTCGGCCGCTTCACCGAGACGATCCGCCTGCGCGTGGACGCAGTGACGGGGGCCAACCGGTACCTCTACGAGGTGGTGCCGCGCATCTACCGATCGATGCTGGCCTTGCTGTTCTATCGCTGGGAAGTGATCCTGCGAGAAACCGCTATCCTGGGAATCCTCGGCATCGCCACGCTAGGGTACTACGTCGACAGTGCCTTCGCGGAACTGCGCCACGACCGCGCCCTGTTCCTGATCCTGATCACGGCGCTGCTGAATATCGGCGTCGACATGATCTCACGGGCGATCCGCTCGCGCCTTCGTCTGCAAACGAGCCTGGAGCACAGTTGAGCCCATGAACAACGACGACACTCCCATCGTGAAGGACCTCGTGCTGGTCGGCGGTGGCCACAGCCACGTGGCGGTGCTGAAGCGCTTCGGCATGAAGCCGATACCCGGCGTGCGACTCACGCTGATCTGCCGCGACGTCCACACGCCTTATTCCGGCATGCTCCCCGGCTTCGTCGCGGGGCATTATGGCTTCGACGACGCGCATATCGACCTCGGCGCCCTGTGCCGTTTCGCCGGCGCGCGCTTCTACAACAGCACGGTGACCGGGCTCGACACGGCGGGCCGCCGCGTGACCTGCGACAATCGCCCGTCGGTGCCGTACGACCTGCTGTCGATCAACACCGGCTCGGCGCCGCGGCTCGACGACGTCGAAGGGGCCGAGGCTACCGCCGTACCGGTCAAGCCCATCAACAATTTCCTGGAGCGCTGGGAGGCACTGCGCGAGCGCGCATTGTCCCATGACGGACCGATGCGCATCGCCGTGGTCGGCGCCGGCGCCGGCGGTGTGGAGATCCTGCTGGCGATCCAGCACCGCCTGCGCCGCGAAACCGGCCGCCGCGCGGAAGACATCGAGTTCCACCTGTTCAGCGAGTCGGCCGAGATCATGCCGACCCACAACCGCCGTGTGCGGGCCACTTTCGCCGAGGTGCTGCGCGACCGCGGCGTCAAGGTGCACACCGGCGAGGCGGTGACCAAGGTGACGCCGGGGCGGCTTCAAACCTCGTCGGGGGCGGAGCTGGAAGCGGACGAAATTCTGTGGGTCACCGCGGCCGGCGCGCAGCCCTGGCCGCGCGAGGCGGGACTGGAGGTGGACGAGCAGGGCTTCATCAAGGTCGCCGACACGCTGCAGTCGGTCAGCCACCCGGAGATCTTCTCCGCCGGCGACGTCGCCAGCATGGTCAACCATCCGCGGCCGAAATCGGGCGTCTTCGCGGTGCGCCAAGGGCCGCCGCTGGAGCGCAACCTGCGGCGCATGCTGCTCGGCCGTTCGCCGCGCCCTTTCCGCCCGCAGAAGCGTTTCCTCAGCCTGATTTCGACCGGCGACAAGTACGCCGTCGCGTCGCGCGGCGGTTGGTCGGCGCGCGGCGAGGCCGTGTGGCGCTGGAAGGACTGGATCGACCGGCGCTTCATGCGCAAGTTCAACGACCTGCCGGTCATGGACGAGGAGAAGCCCGCCAAGCTGCCGCAGGGTCTGGCCGGCGAGGACGCCATCAAGGAGATCTCCGCCGTGGCCATGCGTTGCGGCGGCTGCGGGGCCAAGGTCGGCGCCACCGTGCTGGGCCGGGCGCTCAATGCGCTTACCCCGGTCGACCGCGAGGACGTGCTGATCGGGCTGCACGAGCCGGACGATGCCGCGGTGGTCGAGGTGCCGCCCGGCAAGGCCATGGTTCACACCGTGGATTCCTTCCGGTCGATGATCGACGACCCCTACCTGTTCGGCCGCATCGCGGCGAACCACAGCCTGGGCGACATCTACGCGATGGGCGCGGAGCCGCAGACGGCGCTGGCCGTCGCCACCATCCCTTTCGGCATCGAGGAGAAGGTCGAGCAGACGCTGACCCAGATGATGGCCGGTGCGATCGAGGCGCTGAACGACGCCGGCGCCGCGCTGGTCGGCGGCCATACCAGCGAAGGCTCGGAGCTGTCACTGGGCTTCGCCATCAACGGGCTGATCGACCGCGAGAAGGTCATGCGCAAGGGCGGCATGCGCGTCGGCGACGCGCTGATCCTGAGCAAGCCGCTCGGCACCGGCACGCTGTTCGCCGCCGACATGCGGCACAAGGCCAAAGGGCGATGGATCGACGCCGCGTTGACGTCGATGAGCCAGTCCAACCGCCAGGGCGCGGAGTGCCTCATGCGTCATGACGCCCATGCCTGTACCGACGTCACGGGGTTCGGACTGCTCGGGCATCTCGTCGAGATGGTCCGTGCCTCGGAGGTCGACGTGCGGCTGGACCTCGACGCGGTGCCACTGATGGACGGGGCGGAGGAAACAGTACGCCAGGGTATCCTGAGCTCGCTGCAGCCGCAGAACGTCCGCCTGCGCCGCGCCGTCGCCAACCTGGAGGAGGCGGGCAACGACCCTCGCTTCCCCCTGATTTTCGACCCGCAGACTTCGGGCGGGTTGCTGGCCAGCCTGCCCGCCGAGAAGGCAGAGGGCTGCGTCGAAGAGCTTAAGAGGCTGGGCTATGGGCGCACGGCCGTGATCGGGGAGGTCCTGCAACAGGGCAACCAGCTCGAGCCGGTCACGATCCGGCTGTGACGGGCAGCTCGCGCAGGAGCGCGTCCCATGCCGCACTCTCCCGCTCGGGACGGAACAATGGCTCGCGCGATCGCGCCTGCCGTTCCAGGCGGGCCAGGAACCGGGGTTCCGTCTCGGCCCGTCGCAGCAGGACGGCGAGCGCTTCGGTGTCTTCGGCCGGGTAGTAGCCTTCGTAATCCTCTCCGAGCAGGCCGACATTGCCGTCGATGTGCGAGGCGATCACGGGAAGACCCGCCACCACCGCTTCCGAGACGACGTTGGCGCCGCCTTCCATGACCGAGCTGATGACCAGGGCGTGGCTGCGGGCGAACTGCCGGCGCACCTGCGCGCGCGAGACCTCGCCGCGCCAGACGAACCGGCGGTTGGTCGCCGCCTCCTCGTGCGCCGCGGCCTCCCATTCGGCGTCATGCGCCTTGCCCAGCGCGACGACACGCAGGCGCGACGATGCCGGCATCAGCCGCGCCGCTTTCGCGGCGCGCAGCGAATCCTTCTCCCATCGCAGATGGCCGGCGACGCCGACCTCGAAATACCGCCGCGACGGTCGCCGCGGTCCCGGCAAGGGCTCGGCCGACTGGTGGATCACCCGCAGCTTGCCGTGGAACTCGGCCGGGATGGACCGGTGAACGAGATCGTGCAGGCAGACCAGCCGCTCCGCCGCCGCCATCGACGCGCGGGTTTCTTCGGGATGGCTGCCTTGAAAGCGGTAGATGTCCGTGCCGGCGAGCAGGACGACCAGGGGCTTGTCAGGGTGTGTCGCCGCGAAGCGCCGGATCGTCCCGGCGCTGCGCCAGGCGTGGACAGCGATCATCATGTCCGCCCGCGCCCCCAGATCGGCGCTGCCGTCGTCGGGCTCGACCACTTGCACCCGATGCCCCAGGCTTCGCAGGATGCGGGCCCAGCGGACGGCCGTGGCGCGATTGCCCGCGCGCGACCGTTTGCCGGCGGGCGTGACCAACGTAATCTTCATGCGCGCGATCCTATCGGAGGAACGATGAAACCAGCGACAGCCCACCCCGTGCCGTCGGACGAACTCGTCGCCATGATGCGCAGCGCTCGCCAGCGAACGCTCGAGCTCCTGGACGGCCTCACCATGGAGCAGCTCATGGGCCCGAAGCTGCCCACGGTGAACCCGTTGCTGTGGGAGGTCGGCCACGCCGCATGGTTCCACGAATTCTTCATCCTGCGCTCCGAATACGACCACCCGCCGCTCCTCGATCGCGGCGACAGCCTGTACGATTCCATCGCCATCGCGCACGAGGACCGCTGGGACCTGCCGCTTTATAGCCTGCCGGAAATCAAGGACTACATGGCCTCGGTCCAGCAGGCGCTGTTCGAGCGCCTCGGCCCCGGCATGGCGAGTGCGCGCGACAGCTACCTTTACCAGTTCACCACCTTTCACGAGGACATGCACTGCGAGGCCTATCTGTGGGCGCGGCAGACCCATGGCTATCCGGCGCCGCGCTTCGAGCCGGACGGCTCTCCTTCGGCGGGTGAAGCGGGTGGCGGCCCGCTCGAAGGCGATGCCGAGCTGCCCGGCGGCACCATCGAACTCGGCTCGCCGCACGACAGCCGCTTCGTCTTCGACAACGAGAAATGGGCGCACGAGGTGACGGTGGCGCCGTTCCGCATGGCCAAGGCTCCGGTCACCAACGCGGCGTTCGCCGAGTTCGTCGCCGATCGCGGCTACGAACGGTCCGAGCTGTGGAGCGAGGCGGGGTGGCGCTGGCGGACGGAAGCGGGTGCCGCACACCCCGTCTATTGGCGTCCTGCCAATGGCGGCTGGGAAATCCGGTGCTTCGATGCCTGGCAGCCGCTGGCGCTGCACGAGCCGGTCGTCCATGTCGGCTGGTACGAAGCCGAGGCCTACTGCCGCTGGGCCGGACGGCGGCTGCCGACCGAGGCCGAGTGGGAGTTCGCGGCCCGCTGGCGTCCGCGCGCGGATGGTCGTCTCGTCCGGGTGCGGTATCCCTGGGGTGACGAAACCATCGCACCGGGCCACGCCAACCTGGACGGCTTTGCGCTCGGCTGCGTCGATGTCGGCGGCCATGCCGCCGGTGACAACGCCTGGGGCGTACGCCAGCTCATCGGCAACGTCTGGGAATGGACCGCCGAAACCTTCGGGCCGTTCCCGGGTTTCAGCCCGGACGACTACAAGGAATACTCCCAACCGCTGTTCGGCGAAACGAAGGTGCTGCGCGGCGGCGCCTGGACGACTCGCTCCCGGATGATCTCCAGCGCCTACCGCAACTACTTCCCGCCGGACCGGCGCGACGTCTTCGCCGGCTTCCGCACCTGCGCCGTGTCGTGATCCCGGCGAGCATGGCAGCCACGCAGCCTCGGACGCGCTCGCGCGCATTCCTGCCTGAGCCGGTCGCTGTGGAAAATTCGCGTGATGGTTTTCTGATCACGGCGAATCGACAGGGATATCCGTTTGTCTTCGGTCTCTTCCAGAGTATTTTGCACCTCGCGCCAGGTTGTTACCGGTTTTTCGTTGATGGCGCGAATCAGATCACCTCCGCGAATATCGATTTTTGCCGCATCGCTCCCGGCCGCAACGGCGCTGATTTCCGGGGGTTTCATCAGGTAAGCCGGAATGTCATAGCCGATATAATAGACGAAGGGCATAAAGGTAAAAGCAACGAAAAGATTCATGAGGGGGCCGGCCACAAGAATAAGAAATCGTTGTCCGGGTGATTTTGACGCGTAATTGTCCGCTTCGTCGGGATTCTCATCATCGATGTTCTGGCCGTAAAGACGAACATATCCACCGATTGGAATGAGTGAAAGCATGTACTCGGTTTGTCCGATCACCC
>CAZMTC010000108.1:0-11265 GCA_964569105.1 uncultured Alphaproteobacteria bacterium
CGGCGCCGCCGCTACCCCGATGATGGCGCAGTATCTGGAGGTCAAGGCGGCCCATCCGGACTGCCTCGTCTTCTACCGGATGGGCGACTTCTACGAGCTGTTCTTCGACGACGCCGTGCAGGCGGCCGAGGCGCTCGACATCACCCTGACCAGGCGCGGCAAGCATGGCGACGAGGACATCCCGATGGCCGGGGTGCCGGTGCATTCGGTCGACGGCTATCTGGCGCGGCTGATCCGCAAGGGCTTCCGGGTGGCGATCTGCGAGCAGGTCGAGGACCCGGCCGAGGCGCGCAGGCGCGGCGGCCACAAGGCGCTGGTCAAGCGCGAGGTGGTGCGCATCGTCACGCCCGGCACGGTGACCGAGGACACGCTGCTCGACGCGCGCCGGCACAACTACCTCGCGGCGCTGGCCGAGGCGGCGGGGGCGCTGGGGCTGGCCTGGCTCGACATGAGCACGGGCGATTTCCATCTGGAGCCGGCCGAGGCGTCGACCCTGGGCGCGGCGCTGGCGCGGCTCGAGCCGGGCGAGCTCCTGGTCTCCGACCGGCTGCTCGAACGGCCCGCGCTGTTCGAGGTGTTCCGCGAGTGGCGCCCGGTGCTGACGCCGCAACCGGCGGCGCGGTTCGACAGCGAGAACGCGCGGGCGCGGCTCGAGGCGCTGTTCGAGGTCGGCACGCTCGACGCGTTCGGCAGCTTCTCGCGCGCCGAGACCGCGGCGGCGGGCGCGCTGGTCGACTATGTCGAGCTCACCCAGAAGGGCCGCGTGCCGCGCCTCGCCCCGCCGCGCCGGCCGGCGGGCGGCGCGGCGATGGAGATCGACGCCGCGACCCGGCGCAACCTCGAGCTGACCCAGACGCTGGCGGGCGAGCGGCAGGGCAGCCTGCTGTCGGTCATCGACCGCACCGTGAGCGGCGGCGGCGCGCGGCTGCTGGCCGCCCACCTGGCGGCGCCGCTGACCGACCCCGCGGCCATCGCGCGGCGGCTCGACATGGTCGCCTTCTTCCACGACGACGCGCGGCTGCGCGGGCAGGTGCGCGAGGCGCTGCGCCGCGCGCCCGACGTCGAGCGCGCGCTGTCGCGGATCACGCTGGGCCGCGGCGGTCCGCGCGACCTCGCGGCGATCCGCGACGGCCTGGCGCAGGCGGAGGCGATCCGGCCGATGCTCGGCGAGGCGGGCGGTCTCCCCGAGGGCATCGCGGCGGCCGCCACCGGGCTGGGCCATCACGGCACGCTGATCGACCGGCTGCGCCGCGCGCTGACCGAGGACCTGCCGCTGCTCGCGCGCGACGGCGGGTTCATCGCGCCGGGCTATTCCGAGGGTCTGGACGAGCAGCGCGCGCTGCGCGACGAGAGCCGCAAGCTGATCGCGGGCCTCGAGGCCGAGTACCGCGAGGCGACCGGCGTGTCCTCGCTGAAAGTGCGCCACAACAACGTGCTGGGCTATTTCGTCGAGGTCACCGCGACGCACGCGAAGAAGCTGCTCGACGGCGACAACGACTTCGTCCACCGCCAGACCATGGCCAACGCGACCCGGTTCACCACGGTCGCGCTGGGCGAGCTGGAGGACAAGATCGCGCGCGCCGGGGACCGTGCGCTGGCGATCGAGCTGGAGCTGTTCGCGGATCTGGTGGGTGAGGTCGAGGCGCGGGCGGACGCGATCGCCAAGGCGGCGCGCGCACTGGCCGCGCTCGACGTCGCCGCGGGGCAGGCCGAGCTGGCGGCGGACCGCGACTATTGCCGGCCGCAGGTCGACGACGGGCCGGGCTTCGCGGTCGAGGACGGCCGGCACCCGGTGGTCGAGGCGATGCAGGGCGAGCCGTTCGTCGGCAACGACTGCGCGCTGGGCGGCGAGGCGCCGCGGCTGTGGCTGGTCACCGGGCCCAACATGGCGGGCAAGTCGACCTTCCTGCGCCAGAACGCGCTGATCGCGATCCTGGCGCAGATGGGCGGCTACGTCCCGGCGAGGAGCGCGCGCATCGGGGTCGTGGACCGGCTGTTCAGCCGGGTGGGCGCGGCGGACGATCTCGCGCGCGGGCGCTCGACCTTCATGGTCGAGATGGTCGAGGCGGCGGCGATCCTGAACCAGGCGGGCGAGCGGGCGCTGGTCATCCTGGACGAGATCGGCCGCGGCACCGCGACCTATGACGGCCTGTCGATCGCCTGGGCGACGGTCGAGCACCTGCACGAGGTCAATCGCTGCCGGACGCTGTTCGCCACCCATTATCACGAGCTCACCGCGCTGGCCGCGTCGCTCGACGGGCTCGCCTGCCACACCATGAAGGTGCGGGAGTGGGAGGGGCAGGTGGTGTTCCTGCACGAGGTCGGCCCGGGCGCCGCCGACCGCTCTTACGGCATCCACGTCGCGCGCCTGGCCGGCCTGCCGCCCGCGGCCGTCGAGCGCGCCGAGGCGATCCTGGCGACGCTCGAGAAAGGCGAGCAGTCGGGCGACCTCACCCGGCTGGCCGACGATCTGCCGCTGTTCACGGCCCATGTCGCCAAGGCGGAGGCCGCGCCCGCGGGCCCGTCGCCGGTGGAGGCGGCGCTGGCCGAGGTCAATCCCGACGAGCTGACGCCCAAGGAGGCGCTGGAGCTGCTCTACCGGCTGCGGGGGATGGTTGGGGAGTAAAGCGCGCCCCTCCCCCTTGGGGAGGAGGATCGCAACCGTTGCAGACACAACTCAAACCAAACGGCCTCTGGCAAACTCGGGCCGGCGCATCGGCAGTCTTCATCGCGAGTTGTACGATGAGTTTGCTTTGAGGAACGCCCTCAGGAAATCAAGCTCCAGAGACCGCTCTCGCGGCCATGCTCGGCTTTCAGGCGCGCCGCACAGGCTTAATGCGTCTCGAAGGGCCAAAGTCGGGGATCGCCGCCACCAAGCTCGCGCACGCCGTCAGGTGCCGTGCGGCGTGCCGATATTCATCACAAGAAGCCCAATGGCAGGCCGATGAGCGGTCCCATTTCGGCGCTCAAGGATACGCCAAAGGTCCGTGCTAGCCGGCAGCTTTTCGAGCTGCAGCAGGGTTAACGTGTAGCTGCGATTGACAGGTTTCTGTGAACGTTGTACACATCTCACTGTGTATAGCGTTCACAGGATGCGCAACGGGTGGCCCCAATAGACGACGAGCTTGTCGGCATCAATGAGATTGCCGAAATGGCACAGGCCTCACGTCAGGCGGTCGCCAACTGGCGATCGCGCTCCATTGACTTCCCCGAGCCAATTGCAGTGCTGGCGTCGGGTCCTGTGTTCCGCCGATCACAAGTGAGAGCCTGGCTGAGAAGGAGGAAGGTTCCGATGGCACACGTGATCTCGACCATTAATCTCAAGGGCGGCGTAGGCAAGACCACGACGACTGTTGCTTTAGCCGAGACGCTGTCGGGCGAGTTCCGAAAGCGGGTGCTCGTCATCGACCTCGATCCCCAGACCAATGCGACGACCATGCTCATTGGCGAGGAAAAGTGGCGCGAGCTGAACGACGAGGGCCAAACCCTCGCCCGACTGTTCAAGGACGCGCTGGAGCCAAACAACAAGCAATTCGACTTTGACGCCGCACTCCAGCAGCGGGTATCTGACGTCTCATCTGCCCGGTCGGTTGACCTCCTCCCATCCAGCCTCGACCTGATCGACGTGCAGGACCAGCTCGCCTCTACGCCCAGCGGCAAGTTCTACTCGGTTAACCCTATCGAATTGCTCTGGCGCGCGGTGAAGTCCCGCCTTGACGATTATGATGTAGTGATCGTGGACTGCCCACCCAACTTGGGCATCATCACACTGAACGGGCTCCGCATCTCGCAGGGCTACATCATTCCGACCATCCCTGACATCCTCTCCACATATGGCATCCCACAGATTGTCACCCGCGTCCGCGAGTTTGCCGAAGAAATAGCCGAGCAGATTGAGCCGCTGGGCATCGTGGTGACGAAGTTCCAGGGCAACTCGACCGTGCACGCGAACGTGCTGCGCAGCCTCCAGGCCGCCAACGACGCACCGGTGTTCGACACGATCATCGCCCAGGCGAACGACATCGCAGCGGCGGCCGAGCACTCCACTTACTCACGGACGCTCAAGCAGAAATACGGCTACAGGGGCTTGGCCGACTCATACCGAAGTCTTGCGCAGGAGCTTCTTGAGAAGCTGGAGGGCTGAGCGATGAAGGTTCGGAGCAAGTTGCTTGAGCTTTCTAGGGTCATTGCCGATCAAGCTGAACGGGACCCAGAGTTTGCGCGGCGAGTGGGCGAGGTGCTCGGAATGGAGGAACGCACATCCCGGGATAAGGCTAGGTCAGCCACCGCCCCTACTGGCCGTCCGAAGCACCGCAGACCTCCGGCGGCACTCGACCCCATAGCCATCTCCCGCGAGGGCGAGGATGCCCTCCGATCGCGCCTCAAAGAGCTATCGTTGGACCAACTCAGGGACATCGTGGCCGACTATGGGATGGACCCCGGCAAGCTGGTAATGAAGTGGAAGAACCCCGAGCGCGTCATTGACCGCATCGTGGAGATCTCGATGTCCCGCGCCCAGAAGGGTGATGCCTTTAGAGCCGACTGACGCTCCGGCTACCAAGCCGGACGGTTACCAGTCATCGTCTCCACATGGGCTGCCACTTTTGTCTCTAGTCGAGGGGCAAACATCTCGACCATATTCTTCCAGCGACGAAGGGTCTGCAATCTCACTTGGTCACCCCGGCCGTGAGCAATGCCATTGCGTGCGTCTATGAGCTTGTTGAGGTCTGCTCGGAGCGTGTCGTTCGGAAACTTTCTCCAAGATATTCCCCTCACCGCCCAGGGGAGGCCAAGATTGAAATACAGCATCTCAGTTTTGTGGACGTCTGCATTGTTCAGGCGCTTGCTCGTATTCCTAAACAGCTTGTCAATATCGGCGGCGGGCATCCAGTTGAAGACCAGCCGGGCGGCCTCCTCAAACAGGTCCTCCACGAATGCCTCTGTCGCTGCGGAGAGAAGGACCACTCCGGCGCGTGTGATGGCTGCTCCTTGGCGCTGAGCTGGCCGCCCCGGCTGACCTCCCGTCAGAGCGGCGTGAGCACCGATTAGCTCATCCACGTCTCGCAACCGCGTTTCGAGTTCCTGCAGTGCCCGCGATGGCATGCTTCCCCCGGTGAATGGCGTTACTAGTGTTGCTCGAACATACAACCTGGGGACTAGGCATCCACAACCATAAATCGCCATTCGCTGGTTGGCCAATCGCTAAGGATACCCTTGCCGGCTTCACTGCTGTGATCTACTTGGAAAGCCGAAATTGGTGTTTCCAGTCTAATACGCCCGCGGCGCCGGGCGGTCGACGGTGCGCCGGGCGCCGGAGCGGGCCTCGACCACCACGCGCACGGTCCACGCCTCGCTGAAGCCGGCGTATTCGTCGGGGTCGGGGATCGGGATGAGGGCGTTGGTGCGGTAGAGCGCCTCGCCGCCGGTGAGCGGGAAGCCGAGCGAGATGCCGGCGCCGACCGACGAGCCGCCCGAGCCGAAGCCGCCGCCGCCCACGCCGACCGCACCCGAGGGCCCGAGCTCGTAGCGCACCGTCTCGCGCTCGTACTCGACCGCGGGATGGACCGTGCCGTCGGGCGCGACCAGCGCCACCGCCTCGACCCGGTGGTCGAACGAGCGGTGGTCGGCCTGGACCTCGACCGCCCCGCCGCCCGGGATCACCCGGCTGTCGATGACCAGTCCCGCGACGTCGCCCGGCGCTGCCGGCGGACGGCCGGCACAGGCGGCCAGCGCGAGGAGCAGCCCCAGGACGCCGAGAACGCGGGTCATTGCGCCTCCACCCGCAGGCCGAGCAGCGCGCGCACCGTGTCGGGATCGTCGTCGAGGCTCTCGAGCGCGGCGAATTTGACCGGCTCCGGCGGCTCGGCGACGACGCGCAGCGTGCCGGGCTTCGCCAGGAAGGCCTCGATCGCTTTCAGCACCTCCTTGGTGAGCCGGTCCTTCGCGGTTCGCGCCTCGAGCTGGATCGCCTCGATCAGCTGGCCGCGCATTTCCTCGGTCGACAGGCCCTCGTCCTCGGCGGCCATCGCGAGCAGCCGGTCGGCGAGCGAGGCGTCCTCGTAGCGCAGCTCGAGCCGCCGCAGCGTGGCCTCGTCCTCCGCCATCGCGGCGAGCGCGGGGTCGGTCATCGCCTCCGGCGGCACGCCGCCCAACTCGGCGCTGATCGCGATCGTCCCCATCTCCGCCGCCGCCACGCGCACGCCGTCGACGCGCAGGATGTTGGCGGCGGGATCGAAGACGTAGGCGTAGTCGAGATCGACGCGCACCGAGTCGTACCCCAGCAGGACCAGAAAATCCGCCACCGGGGACGCGGCGGCGTCCAGCGTGGCCTCGATGCCGCGCACCGCCAGGTCGACCCGTTCGGGCACGTCGTTGGCGGCGTCGAGGTCGCGCAGCTCGACGGTGTCCACGGTGATCTCGCCGGTCAGGGGCGAGACGCCGGCGATGCCCTCGGCGCGCGCGGTCGACGGCAGGCGGGTGCGCGGGTCGATGCCGGCCGCGCTGAGCGAGGCGATGCGGACATGGTCGGCGGCCGTGCCCGCGAACACGCCTTGCGCCTCGATCCCGGAGGGCCAGTCGCGGCCGGCGAGCGCGACCAGGGTCAGCGCGTCCGCCGTGATCTCCGCGCCGGGCGTCCCGGCGTCCGCCACGCGCAGGCCGGAGACGGCGATGTCGTCCGACAGCGCGGCGCCGGCGGCGCGGTCGTATTCGACGCGAACCCCGGGCGGCAGGTCGAGGCGGGCGACGAAGCGGTCGACCTGCTCGGCCGCGCGGCCGCCGCCGAAGACCAGGATGGCGGCGACGATCGCGGCCAGCACCATGACGCCCGCGGCGATGCCGCCGATCAGACCCTTGTTCATGCCCGACCCTTCCGTGCGGTTCCTGTCCCGTCCGCCGTTATACGCGAATTGTGGCGCGGGCGTGGACCGGCGGCCCGCGCCACGCTTGCATTTGCGCGCCGCCCGGCGCATGTCCTGCCCCATGCAGGGGATCGAACGCCAGCGCGAGATCATCGACCGCAGGGCGCTGATCGGCGACATCGACGACGTCGTCGACCGCCAGGGCGGTTCCGCCGAGCGCGCGCGCGCCGACGTCCTCGCGCTGCTCAAGGACACGCTCGCGCTGGGCCGCGCCCGGGTGCAGTCGCGTTTCGAGGCGGGCGCGAGCGGGCTCGAGACCTACGCCGCCAACGCGTTCCTGATCGACCAGGTCATCCGGGTCATCTACGACTTCGCCTACGAGCACGTCTATCCATTGGCCAATCCCACCTCGGGCGAGCGCCAGGCGGTGGTCGCGGTGGGCGGCTACGGCCGCGCCGAGATGGCGCCGTACTCGGACGTCGATTTGATGTTCCTGCAGTCCTACAAGGCCACCGCCCATACCGAGCAGGTGGTCGAGTTCATGCTCTACATGCTCTGGGATCTGGGGCTGAAGGTCGGGCACTCGGTGCGCTCGATCGACGACTGCATCCGCTTGGCGAAGGACGACGTGACCATCGCAACGGCGCTGCTGGAGGCGCGCTATTTGTGGGGCGACCATCCGCTCTATGCGGAGCTGCGCCACCGTTTCTTCGGCTTCACCGCGGAGAGCGACCCGATCGAGTTCGTCGAGGCCAAGCTGGCCGAGCGCGACGCGCGGCACGAGAAGCTGGGCGATTCGCGCTACGTGCTCGAGCCCAACATCAAGGAGGGCAAGGGCGGGCTGCGCGACCTGCACACGCTCTACTGGATTTCGAAGTACCTGTACCAGGTCGACCGGGTGACCGACCTGGTGGCGCAAGGCGTGTTCACCGAGAAGGAGGCGGCGACCTTCGAGAAAGCGCACGACTTCCTCGCGACGGTGCGCTGCCACCTGCACTACCTGACCGGCCGGGCCGAGGAGCGGCTGACCTTCGACGTCCAGCTGCGCCTGGCCGAGCGCATGAACTACACCGATCACGCCGGCACCACGGGCGTGGAGCGGTTCATGAAGCACTACTACCTGCACGCCAAGGAGGTCGGCGACCTCACGCGCATCTTCTGCGCCGCGCTGGAGGCCAAGCACAAGCGCCGGCCGCGGCTGTCGCTGGGCCGGCTGCTCGACCGCCGGCGCGAGGTGGGCGACTTCGTGATCAAGGGCGGCCGCATCACCGTGGCCAAGGCCTCCGCCTTCCGCGACGACCCGATCAACTTCCTGCGCCTGTTCCACATCGCCCAGGAGCGGGACCTGGACATCCATCCCGAGGCGCTGCGCCGCATCACCCGGGACCTGCCGCGCATCGACAACGCGCTGCGCGAGGACCCGGAGGCGAACCGGCTGTTCGTCGAGATCCTGACCTCGTCCAAGGCGCCGGACGAGGCGTTGAAGCGCATGAACGAGGCCGGCGTGTTCGGCCGCTTCGTGCCCGACTTCGGCCGCGTCGTGGCGCAGATGCAGTACGACATGTACCACGTCTACACGGTCGACGAGCACACCATCCGGGCGATCGGCCTGCTGCACCGGATCGAGCAGGGCACGCTGGCCGAGGACCATCCGCTCTCGACCGAGGTGATCCATAAGGTCAAGTCGCGCCGCGCGCTGTACGTCGCGCTGCTGCTGCACGACATCGCCAAGGGCCGCGGCGGCGACCATTCGGTGCTGGGCGAGGAGATCGCCCACAAGCTGGGCCCGCGCTTCGGGCTGAGCGAGGAGGAGACCGAGACCGTCGCCTGGCTGGTGCGCCGGCACCTCGCGATGAGCATGACCGCGCAGAAGCGCGACATCGACGACCCCAAGACGATCACCGACTTCGCCGCGCTGGTGCAGTCGCCCGAGCGGCTGCGCCTGCTGCTGGTGCTGACGGTGGCCGACATGCGCGCCACCGGCCCCAACGTGTTCAATCACTGGAAGGCGGCGCTGCTGCGCGAGCTGTACCACCGCACCGAGGAAGCGCTGTCCGGCGAGCCGATGGGCGGCGGCGTGTCGGCGCGCGTACGTCACGCGCAGGCGGCGCTGCGCGACGAGCTCAAGGACTGGCCCGAGGAGGACGTCGAGGCGCATCTGGCGCTGGGCTATCCGGCCTACTGGCTGTCCTTCGATCCCGCGCAGCACGCGCGCCAGGCCCGCATGGTGCGCGAGGCCGAACGCAGCGGCCAGCTGCTCGCCATCGACACGCGGGTCGACACGGCGCGCGCGGTGACCGAGGTGACGGTCTACGCTCCCGACCATCCGGGCCTGTTCTCGCGCATCGCCGGCGGCATGGCGCTTGCCGGAGCCAACATCGTCGACGCCAAGATCTTCACGCTGACCAACGGCAAGGCGCTCGACGCGTTCGCGGTGCAGGACGAGGCGGGCGAGGCCTTCCGGCGCTCGGACCAGCTCGCGCGGCTGGTCACCCGGCTGGAGCAGAGCCTGCGCGGCACCATCCGGGTCGAGCGCGAGCTCGAGGGCCGCGAGAGCCTGCCCAAGCGCGCGCGGGTGTTCGAGGTGCCGCCGCGGGTCTTCGTCGACAACGACGCCTCCAAGACCCACACGGTGATCGAGGTCAACGGCCGCGACCGGCCGGGCCTGCTGTCCCAGGTGACCACGGCGCTGACCGAGGCGGGGCTGCAGATCTCCTCGGCCAAGATCGCGACCTACGGCGAGCAGGTGGTCGACGTGTTCTACGTCAAGGACGTGTTCGGCATGAAGGTCGACCATGCGCGTAAGCTCGACGCGGTGCGCGAGCGGCTGCTCGCGGTGCTGCGCGAGGGCGACGCGGCCGAAGCCGAGAAGGCGGGCGCGGACGCCGCGTGAGCCGGGTTGACCAGGCGAAGGGCCCGGGACCGGGCTTCTCGTTTCTGTATCGTAACGAAACGCCTGCAGCCGCCGGCGCGGGGGGAGTGGCCCGGGACCGGGACGACGCATGCCTGCGCCCTCCTTCCGCCCCACTCGTGAATCCAGTATCACCGCGCCATGTCGCTGTTGCGCTCCTCGCTGGTGATCGGCGTGTGGACGATGGCCAGCCGGGTGCTGGGCTTCGTGCGCGACGTGCTGATCGCCAACTTCCTGGGCGCGGGCGCGCTGGCCGACGCGTGGGTGGTGGCGTTCCGCTTTCCCAACCTGTTCCGGCGGCTGGTCGGCGAGGGCGCGTTCACCGCGGCCTACATCCCGATCTTCTCGCGCAAGCTCGAGGCCGAGGGCCGGGCGGCGGCGAGCCGGTTCGCGGGCGAGACGCTGTCGGTGCTGCTCGCCGTGCTGCTGGGCTTCACGGTGGCGGCCGAGATCGCCATGCCCTGGCTGATGCGCGGCATCGCGCCGGGCTTCGCCGACGACCCGGCGAAGTTCGACGCGGCGGTGCTGTTCACCCGCATCACGCTGCCCTACCTGCTGTGCATGGCGCTGGTCGCGCTGCTCGGCGGCGCGCTCAACGCGCTCTACCGCTTCACCGCGATGGCGGCGGCGCCGGTGCTGCTCAACGTCGTGCTGATCGCGGTCATGCTGGGGCTGCGCGAGCAGTTCGAGACGGTGGGCCATGCGCTGGTCTGGGGCGTGGCGGCGGCGGGCATCGGGCAGTTCGTCTGGCTGGCGGTGGCGTGCAGGCGCGCGGGGCTGGCGATCCGACTGCCGCGCCCGCGCCTCACCCCCGAGGTCCGGCGGCTGCTCAGGCTGATGGGGCCGGGCGCGGTGGGCGCGGGGGCGCAGCAGCTCAACCTGCTCGTCGGCACCATCCTGTCGACCTACATCGCCGGCGCGGCGTCGTGGCTCTACTACGCCGACCGGATCTACCAGTTGCCGCTGGGGGTGATCGGCCTCGCCATCGGCACGGCGCTCCTGCCGGCGCTCAGCCGCGCGCTGCAGTCCGATCCCGACCGCGCGCGGCGCGAGATGGACCGCGCGGTCGAGATCGCCATGTTGCTCACCGTCCCCGCGGCGGTGGCGCTGACGGTGATCCCCGAGGCCATCGTGAGCGGGCTGTTCGAGTATGGCCGCTTCACGGCCGAGGACACGGCGGCGGCGGCGGCCGCGCTGCTCGCCTTCTCCGCCGGGCTGCCGGGATACGTGCTGGTCCGCGTTCTGGCGCCGGGCTTCTTCGCACGCGAGGACACGCGCACGCCGGTGATCTACGCCGTGGCCTCGATGGTGGTGAACTCGGCGCTCGCCGTGGCGCTGATGATCCCCTTCGGCCATGTCGGCATCGCCGCGGCCACCGCGGTCGCCGCCTGGCTCAACGCCGGCCTGCTGGCCTGGGGCCTGGCGCGGCAGGACCACTGGGCGCCGGGCGCGGCGGCCCGGGGCCGGCTCGGGCGCATCGTCCTGGCCAGCGCC
>CAZMTC010000109.1:0-11264 GCA_964569105.1 uncultured Alphaproteobacteria bacterium
GGTGCTGGGCCACGTCCAGCGCGGCGGCTCGCCCTCGGCGAGCGACCGGCTGATGGCCTCGGCCTTCGGCGTCCACGCCGTGGACCTGATCGCGGAGCAGCGGTTCGACCGCATGGTCGCCTGGCGCGGCCGGGCGGTGACCGACGTCCCGCTGGCCGACGCCGTGGCCGCGTATCAGGCGGTGGACGTCGACGGCGCCCTGGTGCGGACCGCGCGCGGCCTCGACATCTGCCTGGGAGACGCGTGATGGACTTCCCCGACCATCCGTTCTGGGATTTCTCCCTCGACCTCTACGGGCGCGACGAGGTGGCCGAGGCCTGTCTGGCCTTGCAGGAACGCCACGGGCTCGACGTCAACCTGCTGTTGTTCTGCATCTGGGTTGGACGTGCCGGCCACCCCGCGCTCGACGCCAATGGCATCGCGGAGATGCTGGACAGGGTGGCGGACTGGCACGGGGAGATCGTGCGCGCGCTGCGTCGCGTCCGGCGGCTGCTCAAGGAGCCCCTCGGCCCGATCCCCGAAGGGCTGCAGAAGGCGCTGCGCCGCCGGGTTCAGAAGATCGAGATCGAGGCCGAGCATGTCGAGCAGCTCGTCCTCGCTCACGGCTTCGCCGACCGTGCCGACAACGCGCATGCCGCCGAGCGCGCGGCGACCGCCTGCAGGAACGTCGCGGCCTATCTCGCCGTGTTGGGGGTCGAGCCCGACGAGGACGACGCGGGGCACCTCGAGCCGATCCTCGCGGGCGCCTTCGCCGACATGGACCGGGCCGAGCTCAGACGGCTCTGCGCCGGGCTCGCCGGATAGCCGCCACGAATACCGCCGAACGCGGGCCTCGGGCTTCCTCCCATGGGATGCTTTGCGCCCGACGGAGATCGTATTAGACTTTGGCGATGGCATCGCGCGGATGCCGTGCGGTGTCTTGTGCGGACCTGCGGAAGGGAGAGTCGGCATGGGCTCGGACGATCGCGTTCACAAGCTCAGGGATCGCCACGCGACCTTGGAAGCGAAGATCGAAGCCGAGATTCACAGGCCGCTCCCGGACGACGAAGCCATCAGCGCGATGAAGCGCGAGAAGCTGTGGATCAAGGACCAGATCGCAGCCATGGAGCGCCGTCCGGACTGAGCGTTCGCCCGCCCCGCCCTGAAGGCGGGGCGTTGTTTCAGGAGGATACCGACCCGGCACCCTGCCCGCCGGCGGGGTTGGAAGACGGGTGTTCGCCCATCCATTTGCCGGCCCAGTCGCGCAGGCGGGCGCGTTGGACTTTGAGTCCATTCGCGCTCTGCGCCATCGGGAACTCGTCGAGCGCGAAGATCCGTGCCGGAACCTTGAACCGCGCCATGCCCTCCCGGCAGTGAGCCAGAAGTGTCGATTCGTCGAATTCCTGCCCCGCCGCCAAGGTGACGAAAGCCGCGACGCATGTGCCGCGCGCGCCGGGCACGCCCACCGCCTGCGCCTCGGCCACGGACGGATGGCGCTCGATATAGGCCGTGATCTCGGCCGGGTTGACCAGGTAGCCGCCCAGGCGCAGCGCGTCGCCCATGCGCGAGAGGAACTCGAACCGGCCGCCGGGCTCGGTCGCGCCGAGGTCGCCGGTGCGGACATAGCCGTCCTCGGTGAAGGCGGCGGCGGTCGCCTCGGCATCGTCCAGATACTCGACGAACAGGCTCGGCCCCTTGATCTCGAGCTCGCCCGGCTCGCCGTCGGCCAGCAGCGCGCCGCTCTCCGGGTCGCGCGCGCGGACATGCGCGTCGGGCGAGACCGGCGTCCCGCCGCCCTTGCGCCGCTCCTCGGGCGGCGCGGCCGGATCGCGCGACGAGAACAGCGCCTGCACCTCCGACATGCCGTAGAGGCCGACGGCGGGAACGCCGCGCTTGTCGGCCTCGGCGATGAAGCTCTCCGGGTCGGTGTTGAACGAGGCGAAGCCGCAGCGGCGCAGCGAGGACAGGTCGGCGCCCAAATCGTCCTGTGCCTCGAAGATGCGCCAGTACATCTCGTCCGAGCCGTTCATGTGGGTGACCCGGCGTCCGGCGATTTCCCGCGCAGCCACCGCGCCGTCGAACACCGGCATCAGCACCATCGGCCGGCCCGAGGCGAGCGTCGCCATCGCTTGGGAGAAGCCGTAGACGCCGCACAGCGGCAGCGCCTGGAGCATCACGGCGTCCGCCGCGTCGTAGCCGAAGGCGCGTGCGACCTGGCGCCCGTGGGCCGCCAGCGCGCGCTGGCAGTGGAGCACGAATTTGGGCTCGGAGGTGGTGCCCGAGGTGGTGAAGACGGCGACGCCGGCCTCGGGCGTGGCGCGCTCGTCATCCATCGCCGGGCGTCCGGCGAGGTCGGCATAGCGCTCGGTTGCGAGGGAAGCGAGCCGCTTGGCCGGGGCCGGGTCGCCCTCGTCGTACAACACCACGGTCTCGAGCGCGTCGAGCGCGGCAGGGTCGACCTCGTTCAGGATGGCGATGAAGTCGATCGCCTTGAAGCCCGGCCACATGACCAGCGCCTTGGCCCGCGAGCGGCCGACGATGTCCTCGACCTCGGCCGAGCGGAAGCGGGTGTTGACGGCGACCGCCACGGCGCCGAGCCGCGCGCAGGCGAAGAAGGTGGCCATATAGGCAGGCACATTGGGCAACCACAGCGCGACCCGGTCGCCCGGCCCGACGCCCGCGCGGGAAAGGCCTGTGGCCACCCGCCGGCTCTCCTCGTCGAGCGCGGCGAAGCTCACCGTCTCGTCGGCGCAGTGGATCGCCGGCGCGGCGCCGTGGCGCGATGCCAGATCGGCGAGGAAGGCGGTCAGGGTCTCGTCGCGGGCGGGCACGGCCTTACAGCGCCTTCGCGTCCTCGCGCAGCTTGAACTTCTGGATCTTGCCGGTGGAGGTCTTGGGCAGCTCGGTGAACACCACCGTCCTGGGGCACATGTAGTGGGGCAGATTCTCGCGGCAGAAGGCCACGATGTCGTCCTCGGTCGCGCTCTGGCCCGGCTTGAGCGCGACGAAGGCGCAGGGTGTCTCGCCCCACTTATCGTCGGGCCGCGCGACCACCGCGGCCTCGGCCACCGCCGGGTGCCTGTAGATCGCGTTCTCGATCTCGATGGTCGAGATGTTCTCGCCGCCCGAGATGATGATGTCCTTGGAGCGGTCCTTGAGCTCGATATAGCCGTCGGGGTGCCAGACGCCGAGGTCGCCGGTGTGGAACCAGCCGCCGGCGAAGGCCTCGTCGGTCGCCTTCCTGTTCTTGAGGTACCCCTTCATGACGTTGTTGCCGCGCATGAACACCTCGCCCATGGTCCTGCCGTCCTTGGGCACGGGCTCGAGCGTCTCGGCGTTCGCCACCATGAGCCCCTCGAGCGTCGGGTAGCGGACGCCCTGGCGTGCCTTCCTGAGCACCTGCTCGTCGGGTGGCAGATCGTTCCACTCCTCCTTCCAGGCGCACACGGTGGCCGGGCCGTAGACCTCGGTCAGGCCGTACACGTGGGTGATGCGGAAGCCCTCGGCCTCGATCGCGGCGAGCACCGAGGGCGGCGGCGGCGCCGCGGCGGTCATGATGTCGACGCGATGGTCGAAAGGCCGCTTCTCGTTGTCGGAGGCGTTGACGATCATCGAGAGCACGATGGGCGCGCCGCAGAAATGCGTCACCTTGTGCTCGGCGACGGCATCGTAGATCGCCGCGGCCTCGACCTTGCGCAGGCACACCGAAGTACCGGCCACCGCCGCCATGGTCCACGGGAAGCACCAGCCGTTGCAGTGGAACATCGGCAGGGTCCAGAGATAGACCGGGTGGTGGCCCATGACCCAGACCATGGTTTCGCCGATGGCGTTCAACGTGGCGCCGCGGTGGGCATAGACGACGCCCTTGGGATTGCCGGTGGTGCCCGAGGTGTAGTTGAGCGAGATCGGGGCCCATTCATCGGCCGGCGGCTGCCAGGCGAAGTCAGGGTCGCCCTCGGCCAGCAGCGCCTCGTAGTCCTTCTCGCCGAGCAGCTCGCCGCCCTCCGCCAGCGGGTCGTCGATGTCGATCACGGTAATGTCGCGGTCGAGCCGGCCGAGCGCATCCTCGACCGTGGGCGAGAGCTCCCGGTCGGCGATCAGAACCTTGGATTCGGCGTGGTCGAGTATGAAGGCGACGGTGGCGCCGTCGAGCCGCGTGTTGATGGCGTTGAGCACCGCCCCCGTCATCGGCACGCCGAAATGCGCCTCGTAGATCGCCGGGACGTTGGGCGCGATCACCGACACCGTGTCGCCTGCGCCGATGCCGCGCCCGGCCAGCGCCGAGGCAAGCCGGCGGCAGCGCGCGTAGGTCTCGGCCCAGCTGTACCGCGTGTCGCCGTGGATCACGGCGGTGCGCTCGGGATGCACGTCGGCCGCGCGCGCGATGAAGTTCAGCGGCGTCAGCGGCGCGTGGTTGGCGTCGTTGCGCTCCAACCCGTCGGCATAGGGACCTACCATGGCGTCCTCTCCCCGATCTGCCTCTATGACTTGCGCTGGATAGTGACGAGGCGAGCGCGAGGGATCAAGCGATTGGCTGCGGCACGCCGCCCCTTTGCATCGTCGGGGCCGGTCGGCCAAAATCGGCGCCAAACGGTATGCCGAACCGCATGCCGACAACGCCGTCAGGGAGAGACGCCATGGGCCGGTACGAGGAGATCTACCGCCGCTCGATCGACGACCCCGAAGGGTTCTGGGCCGAGGCCGCCGAGCCGCTGCACTGGTCGAAGCGCTGGGACACGGTGCTGGACGACAGCGGCGCGCCCTTCTACCGCTGGTTCACGGGCGGCAAGACCAACACCTGCTACAACGCGCTGGACCGCCATGTCGAGGGCGGACGCGCCGACCAGCTCGCGCTGATCTACGACAGCCCGATCACCGGCAAGCAGGCCAAGTTCACCTATCGCGAGCTGCGCGACGCGGTGGCGGTCTTCGCCGGAGCGTTGCGCGCGCGCGGCATCGGCAAGGGCGACCGGGTGATCGTCTACATGCCGATGGTGCCCGAGGCGGCCATCGCGATGTTGGCCTGCGCGCGGCTGGGCGCGATCCATTCGGTGGTGTTCGGCGGCTTCGCCGCGCACGAGCTGGCGACCCGCATCGACGACGCCAGGCCCAAGGCCATCGTCACCGCGTCCTGCGGCGTCGAGCCGGGCCGCGTGGTGCCCTACGAGCCGCTCTACTCGGGCGCCGTCGAGCGCGCGAAGCACAAGGTCGAGACGGTGATCGTGCTCCAGCGCGAGATGGAGACGGCGGAGCTCAAGGCCGGCCGCGACGTGGAGTGGAACGACGCCCTCGAAGGTGCCGAGCCGGCGGAGTGCGTCGACGTCGAGGCGACCGACCCGCTCTACATCCTCTACACCTCGGGCACGACGGGGCAGCCCAAGGGCATCGTGCGCGACAATGGCGGTCACATGGTGGCGCTGCACTGGTCGATGAAGAACATCTACGGCGTCGACCCGGGCGAGCCCTACTGGGCGGCCTCGGACGTGGGCTGGGTGGTCGGCCACTCCTACATCGTCTACGCGCCGCTGCTCCACGGCAACACGACGATCCTGTTCGAGGGCAAGCCGGTGGGCACGCCCGACGCGGGCACCTTCTGGCGGGTGATCGCCGAGCACAAGGTGCCGGTGATGTTCACCGCGCCCACCGCCTTCCGCGCGATCAAGCAGCAGGACCCGAACGGGGAGTTCGTGCGCAAGCACGACCTCTCGCATTTCCGCACGCTGTTCCTGGCCGGCGAGCGTGCCGACCCGCCCACCGTGCAGTGGGCCGAGGAGCAGTTCGGCGTGCCGGTGATCGACCATTGGTGGCAGACCGAGACCGGCTGGTCGATCTGCGCCAACCCGACCGGGATCGAGATGCTGCCGGTCAAGCACGGCTCGCCCACGGTGCCGATGCCGGGCTGGGACATGGACGTGCTCGACCCCGGGGGAAAGCCGATCAAGCGCGGCGACATCGGCGCGCTGGTGGCCAGGCTGCCCATGCCGCCGGGCTGCGCGCCCACGCTGTGGAACGCCGAGGACCGGTTCAAGCAGGCCTATCTCGCCGACTACCCGGGCTACTACAAGACCGGCGACGCCGGGTTCATCGACGACGACGGCTACGTCTTCGTCATGACGCGCACCGACGACGTCATCAACGTCGCCGGCCACCGCCTGTCGACCGGAGCGATGGAGGAGGTGCTGGCGGGCCACCCCGACGTCGCCGAGTGCGCGGTAATCGGCGTCCATGACGAGCTCAAGGGGCAAGTGCCGGTGGGGCTCGTGGTGCTCAAGGCCGGGGTCGAGCGCGACCACGGCGAGATCGCGGGCGAATGCGTGCAGATGGTGCGCGAGGAGATCGGCCCGGTGGCGGCGTTCAAGACCGTGGCGGTGATCGCGCGGCTACCCAAGACGCGCTCGGGCAAGATCCTGCGTGGAACGATGCAGAAGATCGCCGACAGCGACGAGTACAAGATGCCGGCGACCATCGACGACCCGGCGATCCTTGGCGAGATCGAGATCGCGCTGAAGGATCTCGGCTACGCCGCGAGCCCGAAGCAGGTGGAGGCATGAGCGGGAGCTATAGAGAGGCATTCGAACGCGCCGCGCGGGACCCCGAGGGATTCTGGGCCGAGGCGGCGGAGGGCGTCGCCTGGCATCGGCGCTGGGACCGCGTGCTCGACCGCGACAGCATCCCCGCGACACGGTGGTTCGTGGGCGGCGAAACCAACGCCTGCTGGAACGCGGTGGACCGTCATGTCGAGGACGGCCGCGGCGGGCAGGCGGCGATCGTCCACGACAGCCCGGTTACCGGCGCGGTGCGCACGCTCAGCTTCGCCGAGCTGCAGGATCAGGTGAGCCGGTTCGCGGGCGTGCTCAGGTCGCTGGGCGTGGGCATGGGCGACCGGGTGCTGATCTACATGCCCATGGTCCCCGAGACGGCCGTGGCCATGCTCGCCTGCGCGCGGCTGGGCGCGATCCACTCGGTGGTGTTCGGCGGCTTCGCGGCCAACGAGCTGGCCGTGCGGATCGACGACGCCAAGCCGGTGGCGGTGGTCGCGGGGAGCTGCGGCATCGAGCCCGGGCGGGTGGTCGCCTACAAACCGATGCTCGACCAGGCGATCGAGCGTGCCGCGCACAAGGTCGGGCGCTGCGTGATCTTCCAGCGCGACCCCGAGCGGGCCGCGCTGGTCCCCCGCCGCGACGTGGACTGGGACGAGTCTATGGCCGCGGCGCGGCCGGCCGACTGGGTGCCGGTGCCGTCGGAGCATCCGCTCTACATCCTCTACACCTCGGGCACGACGGGCGCGCCCAAGGGCGTGGTGCGCGACACCGGGGGGTCGATCGCGTACCTCAACTGGACCATGAAGCCGGTCTACGGCGTCGAGCCGGGCGAGGCCTGGTGGGCGGCGGCGGATCTGGGCTGGCAGGCGGGGCACTGCTACACCGCCTACGCGCCGCTGCTCCACGGCAACACGACGGTGCTGTTCGAGGGCAAGCCCGTGGGCACGCCCGACGCCGGCACCTTCTGGCGCGTGATCGAACAGCACCGGGTGGTTTCGCTGTTCACCGCCCCCACCGCCTTCCGTGCGATCAAGCGCGAGGACCCGAAGGGCGAGTTCCTGCACAGGCACGATCTGTCGCATTTGCGCACCCTGTTCCTGGCCGGCGAGCGCTCGGACGGCGACACGGTCGCCTGGGCCGAGCGGCAACTCGGCGTGCCGGTGATCGACCACTGGTGGCAGACCGAGACCGGCGGACCGTCCTTGTGCACTTGCATGGGCTATCCGGACCACCCGCCGCCGCGCGCGAGCTCGCCGGGGCTGCCGGTGCCGGGCTGGGACATCCGGATCCTCACGCCCGAAGGCGAACCCGCGATGACCGGCGAGGATGCGGACATCGTGATCAAGATGCCGATGCCGCCGGGCGCGCTGACCGGCCTGTGGGGCGCCGAGGACCGGTTCCGTGCCGCCTATTTCGAGGATCATCCGGGCTACTACAAGACCGGCGACAGCGGGCACATGGACGAGGACGGCTACGTCTACGTCATGGGCCGCACCGACGACGTGATCAACGTCGCCGGCCACCGCCTGTCGACGGGCGCGATGGAAGAGGTGCTGGCAGGCCACCCCGACGTCGCCGAATGCGCGGTGGTCGGCGTGGCCGACGATATGAAAGGCCAGGTGCCGCTAGGCTTCCTGGTGCTCAAGGCGGGCGTCAACCGGCCGCCCGAGGAGATCGTCGCCGAGGTCGTCGCCGCGGTGCGCGAGGCGATCGGCCCGGTGGCCGCGTTCAAGTCAGCGACCGTGGTGCCGCGCCTGCCCAAGACCCGCTCGGGCAAGATCATCCGCCGCACCATGCAGAGCATCGCCGATGGCCGCGAGTACAAGACGCCCGCGACCATCGACGACCCGGCGATCCTGGGCGAGATCGAGGAGGCGCTGCGCGACCTGGGTTACGCCAAGGCAGAGTAGGCCGGGGTTCAGGGACATCAATCCGCGAGACGAGGACGGGACATGCTGCTCGAAGACAAGGTCGCCATCGTCACCGGCGCGGCGCAGGGCATCGGGCGCGCGATCGCCGCGCGGTTCGTGCGCGAGGGCGCGAGCGTGGTGCTGGCGGACGTAAAGGTGGACGAGGGCGAAGCCGCGGCCCGGGAGCTGGGCGACGCGGCGCGGTTCGTCGCCTGCGACGTGGGCGACAAGGGCCAGGTCGAGGCGCTGGTGCAGGCGGCGGTGGACGCCTTCGGGCGACTCGACGTGATGGTCGCCAACGCGGGCATCGTCCATGCGGCCGACTTCCTGGAGCTCGACGAGGCCGACTTCGACCGCGTGCTCCGGGTCAACCTCAAGGGCGCGTTCCTGTGCGGTCAGGCGGCGGCGCGGCGGATGGTCAGGCAGGGCGGCGGCGGCGCGATCGTCAACCTGTCCTCGGTCAACGCGGTGCTCGCGATCCCCAACCAGGTGCCCTACAACGTCTCGAAGGGCGGGGTGAACCAGCTCACACATGTCGCCGCGCTGGCGCTGGCGCCGCACAAGATCCGGGTCAACGCCATCGGCCCGGGCTCGATCGGCACCGACATGCTGCAGTCGGTGCTGGCGAGCGATCCCAAGGCGCGCGAGAAGGTGATGGCGCGCACGCCCATGGGCCGGCTGGGCGAGCCCGAGGAGATGGCCTCGGTCGCGGTGTTCCTGGCCTCGGAGATGTCGAGCTACGTCACCGGGCAGGTGATCTACGCCGATGGCGGGCGCCTGCCGCTCAACTACACGGTGCCGGTCGAGCAATGAGCCGGCGCTGGCCGTTCGTCCTGGCTTTCGCCGTGGCGCTGGCGGCCGCGGCGGGGGTCGTATCCATGCCTCCGCCACAGGCGGGCGCGCTGGGCACGGCGCGGACGGTGAGCGAGGGTCTCCATGACAGCTATATCGGCGAGTTCAAGGACGCCTCCGGCACGCCGCAGGTCACGATCACGCTGACCGTCGGGGAGATACGCGCCGTGGGCGGTAACACGCCCGAGGCGGCGGCGTTCCGCCAAGCCGAGCCGGAACTCGGCCCGGGGCTCTACTTCACCGGCGAGCACATGCTCTCGGGCGACAACTTCCCGCGGCCGATGGGCCATGCGGTAATCGGTTTCATCGATCCGGCGAGCGGTCGCGCGGTGATCATCCCGGTGCCGCTGGCCGAGGCGACCGGTGCCGACTATCCCGGCGCTTTCGTCGGCACGCTGGCCGACGACTTCGGCAGTATCGACTTCGGTTGGTTCGGGCCCACCGGGGTCCCCGGCGGCTCCTTGATGTTCGAGGGGCTGGAGTAACCGCCGACTACTGCCCGCCGTCGCCGGATGTCGTGTGCAGGAAGGGGAAGCGGGACCCGGACGCCTCGTCCTTCTCGGCCTCATGGCTGGGTTGGGGCGGCTGGACCGGCTTGCCACCGGTACGCTTGCGCGCCGTCTCGATCGCCGCGCCCAGCTCGGCCTCGCTGCACAATCCAAGCTCGACCGGGCTGTGCGGGCGGATGTTCGAGGCGTTCCAGTGCGTGCGGTCGCGTACCGCGTTGATGGTCGGCTTGGTGGTGCCGAGCAGCCTGCCGATCTGCGCGTCCGACAGCTCGGGGTAGTGGCGCAGCAGCCAGGCGATGCCGTCGGGCTTGTCCTGGCGCTTGGACACGGGCGTGTAGCGTGCGCCCTTGGCGCGCACCAGCGGCTCGGGCATGTTGGATTCGGCGAGTTCCAGCCGCGCGTCGGGATCGGCCTCGCAGCGCTTGATCTCCTCGGCGGTGAGCTGGCCGTTGGCCATGGGGTCGGCGCCCGCCATGCCCGGTGCGACCTCCTCGTCCGCCAGCGCCTGGACCTCCAGCTCGTGCAGGCCGCAGAAGGCGCCGATCTGCTCGAAGGTCAGGGCCGTGTTGTCGATCAGCCAGATGGCCGTGGCCTTCGGCATCATCGGGGTCTTCGCCATAACTCCTCCTTCGCCCGGCGGCGCCGCGGCCGCCGGGGGGCGCTGTCCGTCCCATGTCCGGTTGGTGAAACCAATTATCCTGCACCATATAGGATGTTCTGCCTGCCCGGCAAACAGGCATGTGCGCCGGGGGCGGTCCCGGGGCCGGCACCCTAAGCCTCCAGCACGATCTTGCCGATGTGCTCGGAACTCTCCATCAGCGCGTGGGCCTTGGCGGCTTCGGACAGCGGGAAGGTCCGGTGCAGGATCGGCTTGACCCGGCCGCCTTCGAGCAACGGCCAGATCTCGCGCCGCAGCGCCTCGGCCAGCCGGCCCTTCTCGGCCACGGAGCGCGGCCGCAGGGTCGAGCCGGTCAAGGTGAGCCGGCGGCGCAGGATCTCGACCAGGTTGATCTCGGCCTTGGGACCGGACATGACCGCAATGACGACCAGCGTGCCCTTGTCGGCCAGCGCCTGGAGGTTGCGCATCAAATAGTCGGCGCCGACCATGTCGAGGATCAGATCGACGCCGCGGCCGTCGGTGGCGGCGTGGACGCGCTCGACGAAGTCCTCGGTCTTGTAGTCGATCGCCAGCTCGGCGCCGAGGTCCTCGCAGAAGTCGCATTTCGCCCTCGAGCCCGCAGTGGTGATGACCCGGGCGCCACGCGCAACGGCGAGCTGGATCGCGGTCGTGCCGATACCGCTCGATCCGCCATGCACCAGGATCGTCTGGCCCTCGCGCAGCTTGCCGATGTCGAAGACGTTGGCCCAGACGGTGAAGAAGGTCTCGGGAATGCCTGCCGCCTCGGCCATCGTGAGCGGTGACGGCACGGGCAGGCACTGCACCGCGGGTGCGACGCAATATTCGGCATAGC
>CAZMTC010000110.1:0-11215 GCA_964569105.1 uncultured Alphaproteobacteria bacterium
ACCTCGTCCCAGCCCGGTGAGCCTTGCGTGGCGGCGCCGGGGAAGTGCTCGACGATGAGCTTGAGCATGATCGCCATGGTCATGACGCCCGAACTGGTCAGCCCGCCATAGATCGACTTGGCGGCCAGCGCGTCGTCGACATGGAAGGGCTGCGGATCGTACTTGCGTGCGAACTCCAGGATCTCCTCGCGCGTCACTTCGTGCGCGCCGTGCGCGAACGCGTCGCCGACCTGGAAGTCCTCGAAATGCGTCTTGCCGTGATGCATGCCCCCGCGCCCCCGTCGTTCCGGTTCGAGGACGATCCTACCGGTCCGGCGCCGCGCGGCGGAAGAGGGATGCGGGATCGAAATCGCCCAGCCGCTTCACCGTGCGGCCGATGCCGCCTGCGATCCGCACCACCTCGTCGATCCGCCGGTCGAGGAAGGCCCAGGTGTCGGCGAAGTCCTCCGATGTGTCGTTGACCCACACCGTCACGGTCGAGGCGTAGACCCCGGCCAGCAGCCCGCGCTTGGTGTACCAGTTGTAATCGGTCGAGCGGTCGCCCGCGGCGTACCAGATCGTGTCGACCGTGCGGTGCAGGCAGCGCAGCCCCAACGCGGCGTTGCCCGGCAGGGCCAGATAGGCGAGCCCCCGTCGTACCGCCTCGCGGTGTGCGGCCTGGCTCTCGATGCGCAGGCGCACCCCTAGCGCCACCCGGTCGCGCACGCGCATGTTGTCGGTGGCGCGCTTGGCCACGGCGTCGAGCAGCTCCTGGTCCGCAATTGCGTTCCAGTACTCGATCATCTCGCGCGGCCCGCCGGGGAAGGCGCGCACCGCCATCGACGGCTCGAACCCTGCGTCTCGCGTGCCCGCGACGATGGCGGTGACGGTCCAGCCGTCGAAGGGGATGTGCGGCAGCGCGGCGTCGAGGATCGCGCGGCGCGCCGCCTCGATGTCGGTGCCCGTGCCGGCTCGGCTCCTGCTGGTCATGCCTCGGCCGCCTCCTCGCTCGGTTGCGCGGCGGCGGCGCGCCGCATCTCGTCGACGAAGCCCAGGGTCGACAGATCCTCCATTCGCCGCGGATAGAGGACCCCGTCCAGATGGTCGCATTCGTGCTGCACCACGCGCGCGTGGAAGCCCGTGGCGACCCGGTCGATCGCCTCGCCCTCGGGCGTCACCGCGCGGTAGCGGATGCGCGTCCAGCGCGGCACCGCGCCCATCAGGCCGGGCACCGACAGGCACGCCTCCCAGCCCAGCGCACGCTCGTCGTTCAGCGGCTCGATCTCGGGATTGACCATGACGGTTAGCGCCACCGACCCGTCGTCGGGATCGTGCGACGCCCGCCCGCCGTCGACCTTGAACACCACGACCCGCAAGGGCACGTGTACCTGCGGCGCCGCCAGGCCGGTGCCGTCGGCGTCCTCCATGGTCTCGACCATGTCGGCCACCAGCCGCCGAATCTCCGGCGCGCCCGGATCGGGCACCGGATCGGCGCGGCGCGCTAGCACGGGATGGCCCATGCGGGCGATCTTGAGAATGGCCATGCCCGGAATATGGCGGCGGCGGCGTCCGGGGTAAAGCCGCGGGAGAATTCGCGGCGCCCCCTTGAAGCGCGCTTCACACCGACCCATCCTTGTGCTAACAGAGCGCCGACCGGCGTGCCTTGCCCTGAAGGCACGGCGGTTTATTGCGCTTTTTCGCATTTGACACGGGCAATCGGCGCCGGACCGGAGCGGTCCCCGGCACCCAGAGACAAGAGGAGGGCAGACCCATCGTCGAGGTTTCCGTTCGCGACAACAATGTCGACCAGGCCCTGCGCGCGCTGAAGAAGAAGATGCAGCGCGAGGGCATCTTCCGCGAGATGAAGCTGCGCCGGAACTACGAGAAGCCGTCGGAGCGCCGGGCCCGCGAGAAGGCCGAGGCGATTCGCCGTGCCCGCAAGCTGGCCCGCAAGCGGATGGAGCGCGAGGGCTTCTAGCGCCCGCGCGACCCGTCGACGCCGACAACGGACGGCGCCCCTCGCGGGCGCCGTTGCCTTTTCGGGGCCTTTGGGTCGAGACGGCACCGGCCCGCTCCCCCACCCGGCCGCCCAACGACAGTATGCTGCTATGGGCGGCCGGGTGGGGGAGCGGGCCGGCGCCGCCGAAACCAGACGATCGGGAGGCTACATGGCATTCCGTGACATGGCCGAGTACCGGCGCGCGGTCGAGGAATTCGACTGGAACCTGCCGGAGACATTCAACTTCGGGCGCGACGTGGTCGACGCCATGGCGGTCGAGGATGCCGATCGGCTGGCACTGCTGTGGACCAACGACGACGGCGCGGAAGCGCGGTTCACCTGGGCCGACATCGCACGCGAATCGGCCAAGCTGGCGAACGTACTGGCGGGCGCGGGGATCGTGCGCGGCGATCGGGTAGTGGTGATGCTGCCGCGCATCCCGCAATGGCAGATCGCCATGGTCGCGTGCCTCAAATTGGGGGCGGTCACGGTCCCGTGCATCTCGATGTTGACCGAACGCGACCTAGCCTACCGTGTCGAGCATTCGGGTGCCATCGGTATCGTCACGACGGCCGAAAACACCCCCAAGGTCCCGGAGGGGCTGAAGGCGCGCATCGCGGTGGGCGGCGGACCCGCGGGCTGGCTCGACTGGGACGCGGCGATGGCCGGGGCGCCGCCCGAGTTCGACCCGCCCGGGCTCGACCTCGAGGAGCCGGCGACGATCTACTACACCTCGGGCACCACGGGCAGTCCCAAGGGCGTGACCCATGCGGTGCAAGCGATCCACGCCTGGCGCTGGCAGGCGAAGTACTGGACCGACCTGGGGCGGGGCGATCTGATGTGGTGCACGGCGGACACCGGCTGGTCGAAGGCCGGGACCTCGGTTCTGTACGGCCCCTGGAGCATGGGTGCGGCGGTGCTGTTCCACGACGGCGCGTTCGACCCCGCCCGGCGGTTGGAGCTGCTGGAGCGACACCGGGTCACGGTGTTCTGCGCAGCGGCGACCGAACTGCGGCGGCTGGTCTACGAGGACGTCGGCGCGCGCGATCTCTCCGCGCTGCGGCACACCGTGTCGGCGGGTGAGGCGCTGAACCCCGAGGTGGCACAGCGCTGGGCCGAGGCCACGGGCAAACCGGTCCACGAAGGCTATGGCCAGACCGAGACTCTGATGAGCGTCCACAACTACCCCGACCTGCCGCAGAAGCCGGGCTCGATGGGCCTGCCGCTGCCGGGCTACGAGATCGCGATCATGGACGAGACCGGCGCGCGCAAGGCGCCGGGCGAGGAAGGCATGCTCGCGATCAAGCTGCCCAACCCGAATTTCATGCTCGGCTATTGGCGCGAGCCGGAACGGATGCGCGAGCAGATCGTCGAGGTCGGCGGCGGCGAATGGTGGCTGACCGGCGATGCGGCGCACATGGACGATGACGGCTACGTGCTGTTCCACGGCCGTTCGGACGACGTGATCTCCTCGGCCGGCTACCGCATCGGGCCGTCGGAGGTGGAGAACGCGCTGCTCGAGCATCCGGCGGTTCAGGAATGCGCCGCCGTGGCGAGCCCCGACCCCGAGCGCGGCGAGGTGGTCAAGGCGTTCATCGTGCTCGCCGGGGGGCACGCGCCTTCGGACGCGCTGGCGGCCGAGATCCAGGAGCACTGCAAGCGCCTGACCGCACCCTACAAGTATCCCCGGCGGGTCGAGTTCATCGACGAGCTGCCCAAGAACGTCGCCGGGAAGATCCTGCGCAAGGAGCTCAAGGCACGCGAGTTCGCCCACAGGCCGTAGGGCCGTCGAATGGCTCCGTCTCCGACGGTCGCGGCATCGGCCTGCTTTCCCCTTCGCCCTGCACGATAATGTGTGCGGGACCTGTCGTCCGTTTGATGTATTGTTGCAAAATGCAACGGCACCGCGGCCGGCCGAGGTCGGCGGCAGAAGCGGGTGTGCGGCCGCAGCGCAGCTAATCGGGGAGATGTAGGTGGCTAGGGAAATGCTGGTCGGGCTGAACGTCGTCGATGAAAAGGGCTATGACCGATACCGTGAGAGCATTATTCCGATCATGGCGAAACACGGGGCCGGGTTCCGCTACGATTTCCGCATCGGCGAGACCCTGAGATCGGCCACCGAGGTACCGATCAACCGCCTGTTCACGATCTTCTTCAAGGACCAAGCGGCGTTGGACGGCTTCTTTACCGATGCCGAGTACCAGAAGGTGCGCGCGGAGCATTTCGATGCGGCGGTCGCCGCGATGACTGTCATCGCGGCGTACGACGTCGAGGTTTGAGCAGGGTCGGGTTCTCGCTCGTTCATGGCAGAGGGGCAGCAGGACTGCGGCCGTTGCGTCAGAACAGCGATCCTCGCGCGGACTTGCCGCCGTCGACCGGGACGACGATGCCCGAGAGGTAAGACGCACGAGGGCTGACCAGGAAGGCGCAGAGGTCGGCGACCTCCTCCGGAGTGGCGGGGCGTCCCATGGGCAAGGTCTTGGCCAGCTCCTGCCAGCGCGAGCGGTCGCCCAGTTCGCTCTCGGCGCGGCCCTCGAGCATCGAGACCATGCGCTCGGTCGAAACCAGGCCCGGGTTGACGGCGAGGACGCGGATACCGTCCTCGACGCTCTTGCCGCCCAGCGCCCGGGTCAGGCCCATCAGCGCGGCGTTGCCGGTGGTGCCGGCGACATACTCGAAGATCGGGTGCTCGCCGGCGAGGCCGACGACGTTGAGGATGACACCCGACCCGCGCGCTTTCATCGCGGCATAGAAGGCGCGGCTCAGATTGACGTAGCCGAACACCTTGAGCTCCCAGGCCTCGCGCCAGCGCGCCTCGTCGACCGCGTCGATCGGGCCGCCGGGGATGGCGCCGGCGTTGTTGACCAGGATGTCGACGTCCGTGCAGGCCTCGGCCAGCTTCGCCTGGGCAGCGCTGTCGGCGAGGTCCAGCGGGTGGAGCGCGATAGTCACCTCGTGGTCCTTGGCAAGGGCATCGCGCAGGGCGGACAGCCCCTGCTCCGAGCGAGCCGCGAGGTGCAGGTTGCAACCCTCCTCCGCCAGGACCTTGGCGATGGCCGCGCCGATGCCCTTGGACGCGCCAGTGATCAGCGCCGAGGTGCCCTTCAGCCCCAGATCCATTGCTTCCCCCTCCCCGGTCTCGTTGACGAAGGCGCCACCTCAGCGCCCCTTGAACTTGGCGTCACGCTTCTCGCGGAAGGCGTCGGTGCCCTCCTTCAGGTCCTCGGTCCGGCCGAGGTCGTGAAACGAGGCGGACTCGGCACGCAGGCCGGCCTGCAGCTCCATGCCCAACGAACGCAGCATCACCTCCTTGCCCAGCCGGTGGGCGAGCGGCGCGCGCGAGGCCAGCGCCTGCGCGTAGTCCATGGTCTCGTCGAGCAACCGGTCCTGATCGTAGATGCGGTTGATCAGGCCGATGCGCAGCGCGTGCTCGGCGTCGATCAAGTCGCCCGAGAGAAACATCTCCATGGCGTTGCCCAGGCCGACGATCCAGGGCAGGCGGATCAGCGCGCCGTCGCAGGCGTGGAAGCCCCATTTGACGTCCTGCAGGCCGAAGCGGGCATTGGGGCTGGCGAAGCGCAGGTCGCAGGCCAGCGACAACTCGAGCCCGCCCGAGACCGCGTAGCCGTTCACGGCGGCCAGGATCGGCTTCCAGATCTCCATGCCGCGGGTGATGCCGCCGAAACCGGGGCCATTGGTGAACCGATCGCGGAACTCCGGGGCCGGCCGGCCGGCATAGTCCATGGTGTAGGTCTTGAGGTCGGCGCCGGCGCAGAACGCCGTGTCGCCCGCGCCGGTGACCACGGCGACCCGGGCATCGTCGTCGGCGTCGAATTCGCGCCAGATCCCGGTGATCCGGTCGTTGGCCGCGAAGTCCATCGAGTTCATCGCATCCGCCCGGTCGATGGTGATCAGCCGGACGTGGCCATGCGCCTCGTAGCGGATGCCTTCGGTCATGCCGCCTCGAACATCGGCACGCCGCGATGCTCCCCGGTGACCCTTACGGCGATGCCCAGCGCGGGCTCGGTATCGAAATGGGCGAGGCGGCCGGTGACCCGGCGGCCGTCGGGCAGGTCGACGACGGCGACGGCGTAGAGCGGCTCGTCGGCGAAGGCCTCGGGCGCCTTGCGGATCACCGACCAGGTGACCAGGCGGCCCTCGGTGCCCGCGGCCACCGCCGCGCCTTGGACGATGTCGTCAGGCATCGGCACGCTCCAGGATGCTGACGGTGCAGGCGACGCCGGTGCCGCCGAGATTGTGGGTGAGGCCGACGCGCGCGCCCTGGACCTGGTTCGGATGGTCGCCGCGGAGCTGATGCACGGCCTCGTAGATCTGGCCGACCCCGGTGGCGCCCACGGGGTGGCCCTTGGAGAGCAGGCCGCCCGAGGGGTTGATCGGCAGGTCGCCGCCGACCGCGGTGCGACCCTCGGTCGCCCAGCCGCCGGCCTCGCCGCGCGGGATGACGCCCAGGTCCTCCGAGTCGATCAGCTCGGTGAGCGAGAAGCAGTCGTGCAGCTCGACGAAGTCGACGTCGGCGGGCGTCAGGCCGGCGGCCTCGAAGGCCTGGCCGGCGGCGGCCACCGTGGCCTCGAAGCTGTCGAAGCGGGCGAGGCCCGAGACGTGGCCGGGGCCGCGCGTCTGCGCCGAGGCTCGGATACGTACCGACGCAGGCGCACCGGGCTTGGAGCGCAGGGCGCGGGCGCGCTCGGCCGACATGACCACGACCGCGGCGGCGCCGTCGGAGATCGGGCAGCAGTCGTAGAGCCGCAGCGGGTCGGCGATCAGCGGCGAATATTCGATCGTGTCGGCGTCGACGTCCTCGCCCATCTGGGCAAGCGGGTTCTTGAGGCCGTTGGCCTTGTTCTTGCGCACCACGGCCGAGAGCTCGGACCGCCAGGCCGGATGCTCGGCGCCGTAGACGCGCGAGGCGAGGCCGAAGAAGCCGGGGAAGCTCAGCCCCGAGGGCGCGTCCCGGAGCTGATCCATGGCGCAGTTGAGCCCTTCGGTCACGCGCGCGGTGGAAGCATGGGCCATCTTCTCGACGCCCACCGCGATCGCGACGTCGGTCAGGCCGGCGGCCACCGCCTGCCAGGCGTGGCGAAAGGCGATGCCGCCCGAGGCGCAGGCACCTTCGACCTTGGTGCACGGCACGTTGCCCAGTCCCAGCGCGCCGCCGACCATGCCCGCGAGCACTTCCTGCCCGGTGAGCACGCCGCCGATGAAGTTGCCGAGATAGAGCGCGCCGATCTCGCCCGGCTCGACGCCGGCCTCCTCGATCGCCGCGCGGCCGGCCTCGGCGGCCAGACCCTCGATGCTCGTTTCCTTGTGCCGGCCGAACTTCGTCGAGCCGACGCCCGCGACATGAACCTCGCGCATGCTGCCCTCCCCTTCCCTATTTCCGGTGCGCCGCGTATTCCGGGCGCGTCTCGAGATGCGTCTGCCAACGGTCGACCATCTTGCTCATCAGCTCGGGCGGGGTGTTCATCTGCGCGAGCGGCACCGCGCCGTTGCAGAAATCCTGGTAGCACGCGATCAGCCCGTCGCGCAGGTGGAACACGCCCACCCCCTCGAAGGTGACGCGCTTGCCCGCCGCGCGCTCATGGGTGGCGGTATAGGAGAACATCCAGCGGGCGTAGCCGACCCCGCCGGCCTGGACAGGGTCGTGCATGTCCCATTTGAAGTCCTTCCCGCCCTCGTGGAACTTACGAAGCATGTCGCCGATGGCCGCGCGGCCCGCGAATTCGCCGTAGAAAATGTCGTCGTAGACGCCGTCCTCCGCGAACAGGGCGGCGAAGCCGTCATAGTCGGCGGCCTCGACCGCCGCGCAGAAGCGGTCGAGGATATCGGTGAAGTCGGTCATGCAGCGCTCTCCTCGGCCTCCTGTTTGAGCCACTGGCGCAGCTCGGTCTTGAGCACCTTGCCGTAGTTGTTCTTGGGCAGGCTCTCGACGAAACGGTAGTGCTTGGGGCGCTTGAAGCGGGCGATGTTGTCGAGGCACAGCGCGTCGAGCTCGTCGGGATCGACCGACCGGCCCTCGCGCCTGACCACGAAGGCGAACACCTCCTCGCCCCATTCGGGATGCGGCTTGCCGACAACCGAGCATTCGAGCACGGCGGGGTGCGTGAGCAGCACCTCCTCGATCTCGCGCGGGTAGATGTTGGTGCCGCCCGAGATGATCATGTCCTTCGAGCGGTCCATCAGCGTGACGAAGCCGTCCTCGTCCATCGAGCCGACATCGCCGGTGTGCAGCCAGCCGCCCTTGAGCGCCTTGGCCGTGGCCTCGGGGTTTTCCCAATAGCCGTTCATCAGCACGTCGCCCCGCACACAGATCTCGCCGATCTCGCCGGCGGGCAGGGTGTTGTCGTCCTCGTCGACGATCCTGACCTCGACATCGGTGCGCGGGATGCCCGCCGAGCCCAGCCGCTGGCGATAGCGCGGATGATCGCTGTCGCCGTGCATCGCCTTGGACAGACAGGTAATGGTCATGGGCGACTCGCCCTGGCCGTAAACCTGGACCAGGCGCGGTCCGAACACCTCGAGCGCGCGCAGCGTGTCCTCGACATACATCGGGCCGCCGCCATAGACGATCGCCTTGAGATTGGTCAGGTCGGCGCCCTCGAGCGCGGGCGAGTTGAGCATGCGCACCACCATGGTGGGGGCGAAGAAGAACGAGCAGTCGGGCCAGTGGGCGATGAGCTCGAGCATCTCGCCCACGTCGAAGCCGCCCGACTTCGGCACCACCTGGTTGGCCGCCTTGGCGACGTGCGGCACCCCGTAGATGCCCGAGCCATGGGTCATGGGCGCGGCGTGGATGATGCAGTCCCGCTCGCACAGCGGGTCGACGTCGGCGAAGTAGGACATGGTCATCATCACCATCGCGCGGTGCGAGATGGTGGCGCCCTTGGGCCGGCCGGTGGTGCCCGAAGTGTAGAACAGCCAGGCGGGGTCGGTCGGCTCGACCTCGGCGCAGGGCGCGGGCTCGGCGGCGACGAGGGCGGCGTAGTCGCCGCTGTCGATGTCGACGACCCGGTCGAGGGTCGGGATGTCGTCCTCGAGCCCGGCGATCGCGCCTTCCATGTCGGGGGTGATGAAGCAGGCGCGGGTGCCGGAGTTGGACAGGATGTACTCGAACTCGCGCCGGTGCAGCTTGGCGTTCATCGGCACCGCGCACAGCCCCGCGTGCCAGGCGGCGAACATCACCACCATCAGCTCGGGCACGTTCTTCATGCCGATGGCGACGCGGTCGCCGGGCCGGAGCCCGAGTTCGCCCCGCATCCCGGTCGCGAGGCGCGCAATGCGATCGGCGAAGCCCCGGTAGTCGAGCACCACCTCGATGCCGTGCGACAGCGCCGGGCGGTCACCGAAGCTATGCGCGGCCTTGATGGCGAACTGCGCGGTGTTCATCGCGTGCCTCCCGTCATGCTCTTGGCGGCATTATCGGGGATGCGGCGCGCCGGGTGAAGGGCACGCGCACCGTGCGGGCGGCAGGCGCGCGCGCGACGCATGGCGCCGCGATCCGCGAGCGTCAAATCGCCGGACCGGTTGGCCCGCCGCCCATCCAGGGTGTGCGCCTCTCTTCCTCGAAGCAGTGCTCGTAGCCCGCGTCCCAGCCCTCAGTATACTCGGGATCCTCGCCGTAGCGGGCACCGTCCTTGTATCCGGCGAACAGATGCGTGCCGCGGCCGGCCTCGGCGTAGCCGGTATCGCATCCGTGGCCCCAGCCTTCGACATAGGCTTCGGGAGACCCGGCCGGGATCCTGGTCCCGACGCAGGCGGCGAGCCCCACCGCGAGCACGGCAATCAGTGCCAGCAGGCGGACCATTGCAATCTCCATCGTGCTGTCGCTCGCATTGTGCCGGCAAATATGGGTCAGGCCATGTTTCCCAGCGAGGCCTCTCCCGAAAAGTTGATACCGCCCGGGCCCGGGGCTAGCATCCGGGCCATAATCCAGACCGGGGAGGAGGCGATGGCGCGGACGCTGCACCACTGGGTCCGGGGTGGACCGGCCGAAGCCGGCAACGGCCGGGCGGGCGAGGTGACCAACCCGGCAACCGGGGAGGTCACGGCGCACGTGCCCTTCGCCACGGCGGGCGATGTCGAGACGGCGGTCAAGGCAGCGGCGGAGGCGTTCCCCGGCTGGGCCGCGACGCCGCCGCTGCAGCGCGCGCGGGTGCTGTTCCGCTTCAAGGCGATCCTCGACGAGCGCGCCGAGGAGCTCGCCGCGGCGATCACCGCCGAGCACGGCAAGGTGCTGTCCGACGCCAAGGGCGAGGTCGTGCGCGGCATCGAGGTGGTCGAGTTCGCCTGCGGCATCCCGCACCTGCTCAAGGGCGAGTTCACGGAGAATGTCGGCGGCGGCATCGACAGCTTCTCGGTGCGCCAGCCGCTGGGCGTGTGCGCCGGCATCACGCCGTTCAACTTCCCGGCCATGGTGCCGATGTGGATGTTCCCGGTGGCGATCGCCTGCGGCAACAGCTTCGTGCTCAAGCCCTCCGAGCGCGACCCGAGCGCCGCGCTGCTGCTCGCCGAGTGGCTCGCGGAGGCGGGGCTGCCCGATGGCGTGTTCAACGTGATCCACGGCGACCGCGAGGCGGTGCAGGCGATCCTCGAGCATCCGGAAGTGGCGGCGGTGAGCTTCGTCGGCTCGACGCCGGTGGCGGAGCACATCTACCGCACCGCCGCCGGGCATGGGAAGCGCGTGCAGGCGCTGGGCGGCGCCAAGAACCACATGATCGTGATGCCCGACGCCGACATGGACCAGGCGGCCGACGCGCTGGTCGGCGCCGCCTACGGCTCGGCCGGCGAGCGCTGCATGGCGGTGTCGGTGGCGATGGCGGTGGGCGAGGCGGCGGAGCCGCTGATGGAGCGGCTGGTGCCCCGGGTGCAGGCGCTCAAGGTCGGCCCGGGCACCGATCCCGAGGCCGAGATGGGGCCGCTGGTCACGCGCGAGCACCGCGACAAGGTCAAGGGCTATGTCGACCTCGGCGTCGAGGAAGGCGCCGCCCTCGCGGTCGACGGCCGCGGCCTGGCGCTGCAGGGCTACGAGGACGGCTTCTTCCTGGGGCCGTGCCTGTTCGATCATGTCACGCCCGACATGCGCATCTGGCGCGAGGAGATCTTCGGGCCGGTGCTGTCGGTGGTGCGGGTGCCCGACTTCGAGCAGGCCATCGGGGTGAGCGACAGCCACGAATACGGCAACGGCATCTCGATCTTCACCCGCGACGGCGACGCCGCGCG
>CAZMTC010000111.1:0-11076 GCA_964569105.1 uncultured Alphaproteobacteria bacterium
GGCTGGCGATGGGCAGGGCGCCCGGCAAGGCGGTGCGCGGCATCGCCGGCCGGACCGAGCCCAGCTTCGGGCGGCCGGCCGCCGCCTCGGGCCACTCCGGCCGGCGCGTCGAGCCCAAGCCGCCCGCGGCGGCGGCGCGCACCGAGCCCGAGGTCGAGCCGCCCGGGCCGAGCCGCCCCAAGCCCTCGCGCCGGGTCGAGGCCGAGCGCCAGCCGGCGCTCGACCTCGGCCTCAAGGGCGACCTCCAGCTTCCCGAGCTGAGCCTGTTGCGCCAGCCGCCGGTGTCGCGCTCGCCGTCGCTCGACCAGGCGGCGCTGCAGCGCAACGCGCAGCTGCTCGAGTCGGTGCTCGACGATTTCGGCGTCAAGGGCGAGGTGGTGCGCGTGCGCCCCGGCCCGGTGGTGACGCTCTACGAGCTCGAGCCGGCGCCGGGCACCAAGTCGTCGCGGGTGATCAACCTCGCCGACGACATCGCCCGGTCGATGAGCTCGATTTCCGCCCGCGTCGCGGTGATCCCCGGACGCAACGCGCTGGGCATCGAGCTGCCCAACGACCGGCGCGAGACCGTGTTCATGCGCGAGATCCTGGCCAGCGAGGCGTTCGAGAGCGCCAAGGGCAAGCTGCCTCTGATCCTGGGCAAGGACATCGGCGGCACCGCCGTGGTCGCCGACCTGGCGCGCATGCCGCATTTGCTGGTCGCGGGCACCACCGGATCGGGCAAGTCGGTGGCGATCAACGTGATGGTCCTGTCGCTGCTCTACCGGCTGGGACCCGACGCCTGCAAGTTCATCATGATCGACCCCAAGATGCTCGAGTTGTCGGCCTATGACGGCATGCCGCACCTGCTGGCGCCGGTGGTGACCGACCCCAAGAAGGCCGTCGTCGCGCTCAAATGGACCGTGCGCGAGATGGAGCGCCGCTACCAGGCCATGTCCAAGCTCGGCGTGCGCAACCTCGACGGCTACAACGCGCGGATCGCGGAGGCCGAGGCCAAGGGCGAGCGGCTGACCCGTCAGGTCCAGCGCGGCACCGACGAGGCCGGGCGCCCGGTCTACGAGACCGAGGAGATGGCGCTCGAGCCGATGCCCTACATCGTCGTCGTGGTCGACGAGATGGCCGATCTGATGATGGTCGCGGGCAAGGAGGTCGAGGCCGCGATCCAGCGCCTGGCGCAGATGGCGCGCGCGGCGGGCATCCACCTGATCATGGCGACCCAGCGCCCCTCGGTCGACGTCATCACGGGCACGATCAAGGCCAACTTCCCGACCCGGGTCAGCTTCCAGGTCACGTCGAAGGTCGACAGCCGCACGATCATCGACGAGCAGGGCGCCGAGCAGCTGCTCGGCAACGGCGACATGCTGTTCAAGTCGGGCGGCCAGCTCACCCGCGTGCACGGGCCCTTCGTGTCGGAGGAGGAGGTCGAGGCGGTGTCGAGCTTCCTGCGCGGCCAGGCCGATCCCGTCTATGTGGAGGAGGTCACCGAGGGCGCGGGCGGCGAGGCCGACATGCTCGGTGGCGCCGGCGGCGAGGAGGCCGACGAGCTCTACGACCAGGCGGTGGCGGTGGTCACCTCGGAGCGCAAGGCGTCGACCAGCTTCGTCCAGCGCCGGCTGCAGATCGGCTACAACCGCGCCGCGCGCATGATCGAGCGCATGGAGGCCGAGGGCGTGATCAGCCCGCCCAACGCCGCCGGCAAGCGCGAGGTCCTCGCCTCTGCCCCGGTTTGACCACACTCGGGCGCGTATAAGGTCACGCACGACCCGGCACGAATCCGAAGCGGGAAACCGTCGCATGATCCGCCTTTCCACCGTCGCGCTCGCCCTCGCCCTGGGCATGGCCGCGCTCGGCCTCGCATCGGCCGGTCCGTGGGCCCCGGCCGCCGCGCAGGAGAAGCCGGCGGGCATCTCGCAGCAGGACTGGGACGACGTGCTGCGCGTCCAGGACACCCTGGACGCGATCGAGACCGTGAGGTCCGGGTTCGTCCAGCTCGCGTCCAACGGCGCCATCGCGAGGGGCACGCTGTGGCTCGCGCGCCCGGGGCGCCTGCGCGTCGAGTACGAACCGCCGATCGACGACCTTCTGGTCGCCACCGGCGTCTACCTGATCCGCTACGACGCCGAGATGCGGCAGAGCACCTACCTGCCGCTCGACAGCACGCCCGCCGCCGTCCTGCTCGACAAGGAGCTGAGCCTGACCGAGCATGTCGAGGTTCTGCAGGTCCAACGCACCGAGCAGCTCATCCACATCGAGGTGCGCGACACGGACGCGCCCGAGGCGGGCTCGATCTTCCTGTCCTTCTCCAAGGACCCGATGCAGCTCGCCGAGTGGACCGTGGTCGACGCCCAGGGCGGTTCGACCAACGTCCGGCTGATCCAGCCCGAGTTCAACATCGAGCTGCCCGACGACCTGTTCTTCTACGCCGAGCCGACGCCGGGCTGGGACCCGGACAACCCGAACGCCGGGCTGGAGTGAGCGGCGGGGTCTTGCGCGAGCCTCTCGCCCGACCGAGATGTGCGGGCAAAGCCCTGACAGCGTGAGGACCGCGTCATGCCGCACCCGCCCCTGATCGGCGTCCCCGCCTGCTTCGAGCGGGTGCGCGACATGGACTACCACATCGCCGGCGACAAGTACCTGCGCGCGGTGGCCGGCGGGGCGGGCGGCCTGCCGTTCGTCTTCCCGGCGCTGGGGCCGGACCTGGTCGACCCCGACGCGCTGGTCGCGCGCCTCGACGGCCTGTTCCTCACCGGCAGCCCGTCGAACGTCGAGCCTCACCGCTACGCGGGCCCGGCGAGCCGCGCGGGGACCAAGCACGACCCCGCGCGCGACGCCACCGTGCTGCCGGTGATCGAGCGCGCGCTCGCCGCCGACCTGCCGCTCCTCGCCCTGTGCCGCGGCCATCAGGAGCTCAACGTCGTGCTGGGCGGCACGCTGCACCAGCTCGTCGAGGAGATGCCGCGGTTCATGAACCACCAGGCCGACCGCGCGGCGCCGGTCGAGGAGCGCTACGCTCCGGCGCACACGGTGGCGGTGGAGCCGGGAAGCTGGCTCGAGGGCGTCGCCGGGGCGCGCGAGATCACGGTCAACTCGCTCCACAGCCAGGCGATCGATCGGCTGGGCGACGGGCTCGTGGTCGAAGGGCGGGCGCCCGACGGGCTGATCGAGGCGGTCCGCCTGCCCGGCAGGCGCTTCGTCGTCGGGATCCAATGGCACCCCGAATGGGACGTCGGGCGCAACCCGGTCTCGGGCGCGATTTTCGCGGCGTTCGGCGCCGCGGTGCGCGAGCGGGCGTCTGGACGCGCCGGCCGGGCCGCCTGAGACGCCCGAGGCCGGCCATTGTGCGCCGGACGGACGATCACCACATTCTAAGGCACGAAGGAACCGGGACCCCAGACCCGGGATGCCCGTGGCCGGCCCCCTCCCGTCCACGGGCCCGATATCGGAACTTCGGCCCGCGCCCGGCCTCTCCCCCCGGAGGCCGGGCGCACTTTATGCGGCTCCCGCCGCCGCCGGCGGCGGGGTCTTGCCGCGCCCGGGCCGGAAATGTCGGTTCTGATTTCGTTACGGTGGCGATCAGGCCGCTTCCTCTTCGCGCGAAGGGCGAATCAGCACCTCGGCGGAAATGCCGAGATGATCGTGCAGACGCCGGATCACGCCGATCGAAAGGTTGCGCTTGCGGTTCAAGACCTCCGCAACCCGCGTCCGCGTGCCGATGAGGGGTGGTTCGAGGTCCTTCCGCGAGAGGCCCTGCTGCTCCATGCGGAACTTGATCGCCTCGACCGGATCGGGCGGGTCCATCGGATAATCCTCCGCCTCGTACGCATCGAGCAGCGTCGCCAGTACGTCGAGGCGGTCGCCCTCGGGCGTTCCGTTCTTGGCACCCCAGAGGCGCTCGACTTCGGCGAGGGCTCGTTTGTAGTCCGCCTTGGCGCGAATCGGCTTCAGCTCACGTGTCATGCTCCACCTCGGTCACATCGATCCGGTCGTAGTCCTTTTGCGTGCCGATCCACTTGATCCAGACGATGCCCTTCTCGAAATCGACCGCCACGACCTGCCGATAGGCGCCGCCCTCGATGTTGAAGACGACGCGCTCGGCCGTCACGACGCTGGCGGTTGCATACACCCGCTCTATACCGTCTGGTACAATTTCGTGCGGATTGACAGCGCCGTAAAGATGGCCCCGGCGATGGCCGCTGGCGTGTCCGACCGGCTCCGGAGCATGGAAGATATCGCGCAGCTTATCGACGATGCGGCGCCGAAGCCGGGACCTCGCGGGCCGTATCGAAACCGGCAGTGCGCCTGAGTCCGTAGCGCAACACCCGGAGGCTTTTTCCCACGCTGTGGATATACATGCTAGAATCGGTCTCAAACACCGATATAAAACGGTGTGATTAGAGCACCAACTGGAGGATCGGGCATGGCCGAACGTAAAGCAGCGCTTGAGCGTGCCCCTGAGCGCCCCGAACTGGCGGCGCTATTGGAGAGGGCGAAGGGCGTTGTGTTGACAGACGATCAGCTGAAAGAACAGCGCATCAGCTTTGTCTATGGCAACGCTCCGAAGGGCTCTCGCATCACAAAAGAGTCTGCACGCAAATCTGCGGATCGGATTCGCGTGAGGGAAGACGCGTAATTCCAGTCAATGTTCATACTGGAAGAAGAAGACCAGAACTTATATGACCGAGTTCAAGAGCAAAACCTGAACCGGCAATATGAGTTGCTAACTAATTGCATAGAGATCGGCCTCCTGAGGGGGCCGGTTTCTTTTGATAAATATCTTTTATGGGCTCTTAACCACGTCGCCGTCGCGAACATTTCTCAATTCGGCGGCAGATTTCGGCGAGAGCCAATTTATGTTGGCGGCCACAAGCCGCCCCACTTTAAAGATGTCGACGATTGGATGGACCGCTTTATATCCACGGTCCAGGAAAATTGGTTCGTATGGACCCCCACGGAGCTTGCCGCATATGGGCTATGGCGGCTGAACTGGATTCATCCGTTCATTGAGGGAAACGGTAGGACCGCACGGGCGGCTTGCTATTTTTTGCTCTGTGTTCGCTCGGGGGCTCTCCTGCCGGGACGAAAGATTGTACCTGAGCGCATTCGCGACGACCGAGATGGGTATGAGCAGGCATTGTTTGCCGCTGACCGCGCCTGGGATGACGGGCACCTCAATTTCACTGAAATGGAAGACTACCTCGCGACGCTGCTTGAGGCCCAGTTGACCGACGACGGACTATCCCATCAGGGCGCATCTTCGGTTTAGATTTCAAACTGAGACAGTGCCGCGAGCCATTGCATCGTGTCATGGGCGCGGCGATAACGTGCCCTCGCCCACACTCGCTTACGGAGATCCGATCATGGCCTTGGCGATCCCGGCATGGGACCTTCCCACGGTGCCCGTCGCCGGCGGGCGGCAGTTCCCGGTGCGCCGCATCTACTGCGTCGGCCGCAACTACGCCGCCCATGCGCGCGAGATGGGCAGCGATCCGGATCGCGAGCCGCCCTTCTTCTTCATGAAGCCGGCCGACGCCGTCGTCCCCGCGCCCACGGGCCAGACCGTGCATGTGCCCTATCCGCCCGCGACCGAGGATTATCAGCACGAGATCGAGCTGGTCGCCGCGATCGGCCGCGCCGGCGCCGACATCCCGTCGAGCCAGGCGCTCGACCATATCTTCGGCTACGCGGTCGGCCTCGACATGACCCGGCGCGATTTGCAGATGGAGGCGCGCGGCAAGGGCCGGCCCTGGGACATGGGCAAGGGCTTCGACCGCTCGGCGCCGTGCGGCGAGATCCAGCCCGCCGACCGCATCGGCCATCCGGCGCGCGGCGCCATCTGGGTCAAGGTCGACGGCGAGACCCGGCAGAGCGCCGATCTGGGCGACCTGATCTGGTCGGTGCCCGAGGTCGTCGCCCACCTCTCCGCCTTGGTGCGGCTGGAGCCCGGGGACCTGATCTACACGGGCACGCCCGAGGGCGTCGGCCAGGTGGGCCGCGGCCAGGTCATGGAGGGGCATGTCGACGGGGTCGGCGACATCCGCGTGGCCGTCGACTGACCTTCCGATGCGTATCGTCACCTGGAACGTCAACTCGGTGCGCCTGCGCCTTCCGCTGGTCGAGCGGCTGGTCGCGGAGACCGCGCCCGACGTGCTGTGCCTGCAGGAGATCAAGGTCGCGGACGAACAGTTCCCGCACGACGCGCTCGACGCCATGGGCTTCGTCCACCGGGCGGTACGCGGCATGAAGAGTTACAACGGCGTCGCCATCCTGTCGCGTTTGGCGCTGGCCGACGCCGGCGGCGGCGACTGGGCCGGCAGGACCGACGCACGCCATGTCCAGGCGACCCTGCCCGGCGGCATCGTGCTGCACAATTTCTACGTCCCCGCCGGGGGCGACGAGCCGGACCCCACGGTCAACGAGAAGTTCGCCCACAAGCTCCGGTTCCTCGACGAGCTGCGCGACTGGGCCGGCGGCGCCGGCGGCGACCGGCAGATCCTGGTCGGCGACCTGAACGTCGCGCCGCTCGAGACCGACGTCTGGTCGCACAGGCAGCTGCTCAAGGTCGTCAGCCACACGCCCGTGGAGGTCGAGAAACTGACCGCGGCGCAGGCGGCCGGCGGCTGGGTCGACGCGGTGCGGCACTTCGTGCCCGAGGAGGAGAAGCTCTACAGCTGGTGGAGCTACCGCGCGCGCGACTGGGCGGCGAGCGACCGCGGCCGGCGCCTCGACCATATCTGGGTCACGCCGGCGCTGGTGCCGGCGCTGCGCGACGCGTCGATCCTGCGCGCGGCCCGCGGCTGGGAGAAGGCGTCGGACCACGTCCCCGTCGTCGTCGATCTGGTCCCGGTGAGCCCGTGAGCGTGCACCGCTACCCCGCGCGGTCGCTGAGCGGCGACTACGTACGCAGCGGCGCCGGGCTCGTCTTCGCAATCCTCGCGTTGACCCGGATACCGCTCGACAGCACGCCGGGCTGGATCATGGTCGCCTTGATCGCTCTGTGTCTGGGCCTCGCGGCGCGCGCGGGGCTCCGACAGCTCTCGGTGGTCGAGCTGAGCGACCGGGGCGTTCGGCGGGGCTATGCCGGACTGCCGCTCGGCGCCGCGACGCTGCGCTGGGACGGGCTCGAAGGGCTGCGTGCCAAGTTCTTCCCCACCGCGCGCGACCGCTCGAAGGGCTGGATGCAGCTCGTCATGCATGGCGGCGGCACGAAGCTGACCGTCGATTCGAATATCGAGGATTTCTTCGATCTCGCCCGCGCGGCGGCGCGCGCGGCGGAGGATCGCGGCCTCGTCCTGGGCGTCACCACCCACGAGAACCTGGCCGCCCTGGGGATTCGCGTACGGCGCCCGGACCCTCCCGGCGACGCCGGCGCTCAGGGCGACAGCCGGTAGCCGCCGGGTTCGGTCAGCAGGATCTGCGCGTTCGCCGGATCGGGCTCGATCTTCTGGCGCAGCCGGTAGACATGGGTCTCGAGCGTGTGGGTCGTGACCCCGGCGTTGTAGCCCCAGACCTCGTTGAGCAGCGTGTCGCGCTGCACCACCCGCCCGCCGGCGCGCAGCAGGAACTTGAGGATCGCGGTCTCCTTCTCGGTCAGCCGGATCGGCCGGCCGTCCTCGCCGGTGTTCAACACCTTCATGCTCGGCTGGAAGCTGTAGGGACCGATGGTGAAGACCGCGTCCTCGCTCTGCTCGTGCTGGCGCAGATGGGCGCGCAGCCGGGCGAGCAGGACGCCGAGGCGGAACGGCTTGGTGACGTAGTCGTTGGCGCCCGATTCGAGGCCGAGGATGGTGTCGGCGTCGGTGTCGGCGCCGGTGAGCATGATGACGGGCACGGACACGCCCTGGCGGCGCATCAGGCGGCAGACCTCGCGCCCGTCCATGTCGGGCAGGCCGACGTCGAGCAGGATCGCGTCGAAATGATCGGACTTGGCCACTTCGAGCGCGGCGCTCCCCGTCTCGGCCTCCTCGACCGTGTATTCCTCGTGCAGATGGAGCTGTTCGGCCAGCGAGGTCCGCAGCTCGGCGTCGTCGTCGACGATCAGTATCTTGCGTCCGTTGTTCATGTTCCGATGCCCTGGTGGCCAGCGGCGCGCCCGCATCCGATCGGGGGCGGCAATGCGCCTATCCCAATATCTGGGTCCGCACCGCCTCGTGCAAGGGGCGCCCGCCGGTCGCGAACTCGTCGAGCACGGTGAAATGGTTCATTCCGGGCTCGGGCACCTCGATGACCTCGTTGCCGCGGCCGCGCCAGGCGGCGGCGAACTCCTCCTGCTGGCGGTGGAACTCGTCGCTCTCCGCGCCGCCCGCCGACAGCAACAGCGGCGGCCCGCCCGGCCGCACCAGCCGGACCGGGCTGTTGCGCAGCGCGGCGTCCCGGTCCATGCGCAGATTGTCGTTGAGATAAGTGAGCTGGATCGGCTCGAGATCGAACAGCCCGCTGATCGCGCAGCCGCCGGCCATCACATTCGCGCGCCCGGCATCCTCGGTGAAGTCGTTGCAGGCCATCGTCGCGGTCAGGTGGCCGCCCGCCGAATGGCCCGAGACGAAGAGCCGGTCGGGATCGCAGCCGAGCTCGGCCGCGTTGCCGCCGAGCCACAGCACCGCGCGGCGCACGCTGGCGACCAGCTCGTCCATGGTGACGTCCGGGGCCAGCGGATAGCCGATGTTGGCGACCGCGATGCCGGCGGCGGTGAAGTGCGGCGCCACGAAGGCGAACACGTCCTTCGACAGCGACTGCCAGTAGCCGCCATGGATGAAGGCCAGCAGCGGGGCCGCGCCGCCCGCCCCCTGCGCCGGGAAGAAGTCCAGATCCTCGCGCACGCCGTCGCCGTAACGCAGGTCGAGTCGGGCACCCGGCGCCGGCCGCGCCGCGGCGCTCGCCTCGCGCCAGCGCGCGACGATGTCCTCGAACTCGGGCACGCGCAGGCGGTTGTTGTACTGCGCGTTCAGCTCCTCCTGGTCGTATTCGCGGTAGACGAACATCGGCGCTCTTCTCCCGGCGTGACGCCCGTTGCCGGGCAGGAATTGCCGCCCGACGCAGCGGGCAGACGCAACCTCGCCATCTTTTCCCCGAAAATCAAGCGCTTGGCGTTGGCACGAGGATTGCGGCGGGAGCCGGGAATCCGGGAAAAGGAATCCCGCCGCGATGATGGGCGAAAACATACCCGGTGCAGGCTTCGGGCAGACACCCGCCGCGACCACACCCGGCCCGACGAGGACGCCGTCCGCCGCACAGGACGACGGCTTCTCGCTGTGGGACAGCGACGGGTTCGGCTTCGGCGACCTGCTGGACATCGTCAATCCGCTCCAGCACTTGCCGTTGATTTCCACCCTCTATCGCGACCTGACCGGCGACGACATCGGCCCGGCGGCGCGCGTGCTCGGCGGCGCGCTCTTCGGCGGCCCGATCGGCGCCGCGGTCTCCGTCGCCAGCGCCGTGGTCGACGAGGCCACCGGCGACGATCTGGGCGGCCACATGCTCGCCCTGGCCAGGGATGCCGTCGGAGGCGACGGCGACGACGCCGCGCCGGACGGTCCGGTCATGGTCGCCGACGCCGGCGGAGCCAACCCGTTCGAGCCCGCCGACGCCAATGGCTGGGTGCCGCCGCGGAACGCCCTGGCCCACGCGGTCGACGAGGGCGACCATCTGCTTGTGGCCCGCCAGATCGGGCCGGGCACCATGAACGAGCCGGGCGAGTGGGAGTGGGTGCGCATCCCCAAGCATGCCGGCGCCACGCCGCGGGAGGCGGGCGAACCGCTGGGCAATCCTGCGGCGGCGGCGCCGGGCCGTCCCGGCCCCGGTGTCGCGGGTCCGGCCGCGCCGGACGGCGACACGCCGGCGCCCGGCGCGCCGACCGCCGCGCCCGCCCCCGAACCCCAGGCGCCCGCGCCCGAGACGGGTGCCGCGCCCGCATCCGGCGCCATCGGCGCCGTGACCTCCGCGCCCGGAGCCGGGGCCGGCCGGGGCGAGGCGCCGGACACCGGCCCGACGAGGCTGATACGACCCGAGCGCGAGGGCGCCGCCGCTCCGCAGTCGGACGCCGCTCACGACCCGCTGCTCGCCGAGGCCGAGAAACTGTTCCAGCTCGGCCTGCAGTACGAGCCGGGCTCGGAATTCGCGCGCATCCCGCGCGACGATCGCGACGGCGGGAACGAGCAGGCTTCGGGCGACGGTGCGGCCCAGGGCGAGGCCGCGGCGCCGGCCAACCCCTTCGACCCGGCCTCTGCCTCGGAGCCGGTCGGCCCCTGGGTGGCCAACGCCATGATGGAGGGCCTCGACAAGTACCGCGCCATGGTCGACCGCCAGGCGATGCCCGGCCGGCCGGCAGTGGATGTGGACCTCTAGGAGCCCGGTAGCGCTCAGCCGCCGGAGCCCCGATCCGGGAGCCAGCCCTCGGCGACACGCACGGCGCCGACCGTGCGGCCCCGGGTGTTGACCAGCTCCGGCTCGGCGAAGGGCGCGAGCCGCGCCAAGGCGGCGGCGTCGAGCGCGCCCAGATAGCGCAGCACGGCGGCGCAGGCGACCTCGGCGGCGCGGCGCGCGCCGTCGTCGATCTTGAGCGCCACGCCCAGGCCGAGCCCCGGCAGCGCCGCGGCGTAGACGCCCTCGGCCCCGGTCTTGACCACCAATGCGCCGCCGCCGGCCTCGATCGCCGCGGTGCAGAAGCGGCCTGCGCCGGCGACCTCGAAGGGATGCGCGGCCATCGCCGCGACGATGCGCCGGCAGGCGTCGGTCCGCGGCCCATCCAGCCCGTCGGGGCGGGCGAGCCTCGCCAGCGCGCGGGCCAGCGCCTCGAGCGGCAGCGCCCAGGTCGGCACGCCGCAGCCGTCGACGCCCATCGGCGCCGAGGCCGGGTCGATACCGCCCAGCGACCCCAGCACGGACGCGATGCGGCGCTGCACCGGATGCTCGGGCCGGGTGTAGCCGGCCGTGGGCTCGCCCATGTGTAGCGCGGTGGCGAGCATGGCCGTGTGCTTGCCCGAGCAGTTGTTGTGCAGCCGCGTCGGCGTTCGCCCGGCGCGTATCAGCGCCGCCTCGGCGGGCGGGTGCAGGGGCGGGTGCGGGCCGCATTCCAGGTCGCCC
>CAZMTC010000112.1:0-4316 GCA_964569105.1 uncultured Alphaproteobacteria bacterium
GTTCCTGGGCGACTGCGGCGAGAGCGCGGCGGAGACCACGGGCTCCGCGGTGTTCGCCGGTATCGAGGGCACGCGGCCACTGCTGGTCGAGATCCAGGCGCTGGTGGCGCCCTCCTCGTTCGCCACGCCGCGCCGCGCGGTGGTCGGCTGGGATGCCGCCCGGCTGCACATGGTGATGGCCGTGCTCGAGGCGCGGTGCGGCCTTGCCCTGGCCGGACGCGACGTGTATCTGAACGTCGTCGGCGGCTTGCGGATCGCCGAGCCCGCCGCCGACTTGGCCGTGGCCGCGGCGCTCCTGTCCTCGATGACGAATCGGCCGGTGCCGCCCGACTGCGTCGTCTTCGGGGAGATCGGTCTCTCCGGCGAGGTACGCCCCGTGAGCCAGATGGATGCCCGCCTCAAGGAAGCCGCCAAGCTCGGGTTCGCCCGCGCGTGGGGCCCGCCGCGGCGCGGCAGCGGGAAGGCGCCGGGCGGCATTGCGCTGCGTCCGTTCGAGCAGCTGCACGAGTTGGTGCCGCTGTTCGACGACGAAGCGGGATGAGTCCCGCAGTGGCGCCATGACGATGCGGGCATGAGGGCGCGCGCATGAACCTCCTGGACTGGGCCGTCGTCGCCGTACTCGTCGTCTCGGGCGCGCTTGCCTTCGCCCGCGGCTTCGTGCGTGAGGCACTGTCGGTGGCCGGCTGGGTCGCCGCCGCGTTCGCCGCCTTCGCGGCCTTCCCCACGCTGGGCCCCGTGCTGCGCGAATGGGTGGGCATCGACTGGGTCGCCGACGTGATCGCCGCGGGCTCGGTGTTTCTCCTGGTGCTGGTCTTCGTGTCGGTGATTTCGGGCTACGTCGCCGACCGCATCCACAACACCGAGTTCAAGACCGTCGACCGCTCGCTGGGCTTCCTGTTCGGCCTCGCACGCGGCGCGCTGCTGGTCGTGCTCGCCTACATGCTCGCGGCGTGGATTTTCGCCCAGGACAAGGAGCCTCCACTCATGGCCACGGCCAAGCTGCGCCCGATCGTGGCGCAGGGCGCGGCGCTTCTGGAGAGTCTGGTGCCCGAGGACATGCGCGGCGACCTGCCCGACTTCGACAACCCGCCACCCTTGCCAAACATATCCCCGGGGGACATTTTGAACCTACCGTCCGGGAGCGGCGTTCCCGCCGGCGACGGCGGCGGGGAATCGAGCGATACTGGGTCCGGCGCGCAGCCCGGACAGCCGGGCGACACGCGCGCCGGCCCCGGATACTCGTCCGAGCAACGCGACGAGCTCGACCGGCTCATCGAAGAGCAAACGGAGTAACCGGCCCCATGGCCGCCCTACCCCCCATCGACGACCCCTTCGCCGACGACAAGCTGCGCGAGGAGTGCGGCGTGTTCGGCATCATCGGCGGCGACGACGCCGCCGCGCTGACCGCGCTGGGCCTGCACGCGCTGCAGCACCGCGGGCAGGAAGCCGCCGGCATCGTCAGCTTCGACGGCGAACATTTCCATACCCACCGCGCCCACGGCCATGTCGGCGACACCTTCGACAAGCCCGACGTGATCGGTCAACTCGAGGGCGACATGGCGATGGGCCATGTGCGCTACTCCACCTCGGGCGAGACCGTCCTGCGCAACGTGCAGCCGCTGTTCGCCGATTTCGCCTTCGGCGGCGTCGCCGTGGCGCACAACGGCAATCTGACCAATGCGGTGGCGCTGCGCTCCGACCTGGTGGCGCGCGGCCATTTGTTTCAGTCGACCACGGACACCGAGGTGATCATCCACCTGATCGCGACGTCCAAGCGCACCAACCTGGCCGAGCGCGTGGTCGACGCGGTGCAGCAGCTCGAGGGCGCCTACTCGCTCGTGCTGATGAGCCGAAAGAAGATCATCGGCGTGCGCGACCCGCTGGGCGTACGCCCCTTGATCCTGGGCAGGCTCGACGGCACCCACATCCTGGCCAGCGAGACCTGCGCGCTCGACATCATCGGCGCCGAGTTCGTGCGCGACATCGAGCCCGGCGAGATGGTGGTGCTCGACCGCGACGGCATGCACTCGCTCTATCCGTTCCCGCCCACGCCCTCGCGCTTCTGCGTCTTCGAGCTGATCTACTTCGCCCGGCCCGACAGCATCGTCGAGGGGCGTTCGGTCTACGAAGCGCGCAAGAACATCGGCGCCGAGTTGGCGCGCGAGGCGCCGGTCGATGCCGACGTGGTGGTGCCCGTGCCCGATTCGGGCGTCCCTGCGGCGATCGGCTTCGCCGCCGAGGCCGGCGTGCCCTTCGAGTTGGGCATCATCCGCAACCATTATGTCGGGCGCACCTTTATCGAGCCGACCGACACCATCCGGCATCTGGGCGTGCGGCTGAAGCACAACCCGAACCGGCGCGAGATCGAAGGCAAGCGCGTGGTACTGGTCGACGACAGTATCGTTCGCGGCACGACCTCGGTACGCATCGTCGAGATGGTGCGCGCGGCGGGCGCGGCCGAGGTGCACATGCGCATCTCCTCGCCGCCCACGCTGTCGCCGTGCTTCTATGGCATCGACACGCCGCGGCGCGAGAATTTGCTGGCGGCGAACTACGATATCGAGGGCATGCGCGAGCATATCGGGGCCGACAGCCTCGCCTTCATCTCGACCGACGGACTCTACCGCGCCATGGGCCTGCCCGGCCGCGACCCGGCCGCGCCGGCCTTCTGCGACGCCTGCTTCACCGCCGACTACCCCACCCGCCTGACCGACCCCGATGCCGGCTCGGTCGAGGCGCAGCTCTCGCTGCTGGAAGAGGTGGTCTGAGAAGTGCGATTCACCCCGGCGTCGAAACCGGGTAGGCTCGCGCCATGGCGGACGACCGACTCGAGCCGCGCTTCCTGACCACGAAGGAGGTCGCGGCGCTGCTGCGCGTGAAGGAACGCAAGATCTACGATCTCGCGGCCGAAGGCGACATTCCGTGCACGCGGGCGACCGGCAAGCTCTTGTTTCCGCGCGACGCGCTCGAGCAATGGATCGCGCGGCACGGGCCGGCCGCCACGGCGGCGCCGGCACGGGCGCCGCGGCCGGCGGTGTTTCTGGGCTCGCACGACCCGCTGCTCGCCTGGGCGCTGGGCGAGTCCGGGGCGGGGCTGGCCACCGCCTTCGAGGGCAGCCATGACGGCCTCGCCCGCTTCGCCCGCGGCGAGGGCGTCGCCGCGGCGCTGCACATCCACGAGCCGGGCGGCGGTTGGAACGAGGGCGCCGTCGCGGCGGAGGCCGGCGGTCTGCCCGCAGTTTTGGTCGAGTGGGCCTGGCGTTCGCGCGGGCTCATCGTGGCGCCGGGCAACCCACTCGATCTGGTCGGCGTCGCCGACCTCGCCGGCCGGCGCGCGGTGCCACGCCAAGAGCAGGCGGGCAGCGAGCGGCTGTTCCGCGCGCTGGCGGCCGAAGCCGGCCTGGCCGACGGCGCCATCGACCTGCTCCACCCCGCGCGCAACGAGACCGACGCCGCGGCGCACATCCTCAACGGCGCCGCCGACGCCGCCTTCGGGCTCGAGGCGGTGGCGCGCCAGTACCGCCTGGGCTTCGTGCCGCTGCTGCGCGAGCGCTTCGACCTGCTGGTGTGGCGCCAGGCCTGGTTCGAGCCGCCCATGCAGCGCCTGATCGCCTTCACCCGCACCGAGCTGTTCGCCGCCAAGGTCGCGGAGCTGGGCGGCTACGACGTCTCCGGCCTGTGGACCGTGCACTGGAACGGGCCGGAATAGCGCCCGCCGCTCAGTCGCCGCCGCCGCCCCCGGCGTTGGGATGGAACAGCTGCTGGCCGTCGAGCCGGTAGCCGGCGATGGCCGCCTGGCCCTCGGGGCCGGTGATCCAGTCTATGAACGCCTGGCCCAGCTCCGCCTTCACCCGCGGATGCCGCTCGGGGTTCACCAGGACGACGCCGTAGGGGTTGAACAGCCGCTCGTCGCCCTCGACCATGATCTCGAGGCTCTGCTTGTTGTCGAACGCGATCCAGGTGCCACGGTCGGTCAGGGCGTAGGCGCCCATGCCGGCGGCGACGTTGAGCGTCGGGCCCATGCCCTGCCCGGTCTCGCGGTACCAAGTGCCGGAGACCTTGGAAGGATCGATGCCCGCAGCGTCCCACAGGCGCAGTTCCTTCTTGTGCGTGCCGCTGTCGTCGCCGCGCGAAGCGAAGGGTGCTTCGGCGGCTGCGATCTTCTCGAGCGCCGCCGGCGCATCGGTCATGCCGGAGATGCCCGTCCGGTCGTCCTCCGGCCAGGAGAGCACCTTCACGCCCCTCGCCTCGAAGGCGCGCTCGTACAGCCCCGCGTCCAGGGAGCCGGTCGTCGCCAGCAGCGCCACCCGCGAGGC
>CAZMTC010000112.1:4326-10968 GCA_964569105.1 uncultured Alphaproteobacteria bacterium
GTCGTCCTCCGGCCCGACGATGACGAAGTCGTTGTACATCACGTCGTAGCGCTTCACGCCCCAGCCTTCGGCGACGAACTTCTCCTCTGCGGGCTTGGCATGGACCAGCAGCACGTCGCCGTCGCCGTTGCGCGCGTTCTTGAGCGCCTGCCCGGTGCCGACCGCGACCACCCGCACCTCGATGCCCGTCTTGTCGGTGAACACGGGCAGGATGTGGCCGAACAGTCCGGCGTTCTCGGTCGAGGTCGTCGACTGGACGAGGATGAACCTGTCGTCGGCCTGCGCGCCGGCCGCCGTGCCGAGCCACAGCGCAGCACCCAGGAGCGCCGCGCCCAGGGTCCGCATCGCGATGCACGTTCGTGTCATGCCATGCTCTCTACTCTCTCGATTCGTGGCGGAATCACAGGACGATGCGTCCCGCCAGATAGGCCGCGGCCTGTTCGGTTTCCGGCGCGTCGAAGAAGGTCGCGGCCGCCGCCTGCTCGACGATCCGGCCATGGTTCATGAACATGACCTCGTCCGCCAGCCGCCGCGCCTGGCCGAGGTCGTGGGTGACCAGGACGATCTTGGTGCCGCGCCGGTGCGCCGCCTCAATCAGAGTCTCGATGGCGAGCACCGAGGCCGGGTCGAGGCTGGCCGTCGGCTCGTCGAGGAACAGCACCTCGGGCTCCAGCGCCAGCGCGCGGGCGAGCGCGAGACGTTGCTGCTCACCGCCCGAGAGAACCCGCGCCGGCCGCCCTGCCAGGTGCGTGAGCCGGGCAAGATCCAGCGCCTCGGCGACCTTGGCCTCGCGTACCGCGCGCGGCAGACCGCGCCCGCCCAGCGCGAAGCGGATGTTGGCGACCGCCGAGCGGCGCAGCAGCACCGGACGCTGGAACACCATGGCCTGCGCCCGCCGCCCGGCCTCGTCGGGCGCGCGGCCGGCCCAGCGGACCCGGCCCGACATCGGCGCGATCAGGCCGTGCAACAGGCGCAGGAGCAACGTCTTGCCGGCACCATTGGGACCGAGGATGATCGTGCGCGGCCCGGCCTCGAGCCGCAACGAGACGCCGTCGACGAACGCGCGCCCGTCCCTGCCCCAGGACACCGCCTCGGCCTCGATCGGCAGGACCGCATCCGCGCGCGCACCGCCGGCGTCAGGCATAGGCGAACCTCCCCGCCGAGAGGCGCAGCGCCATGACCAGCGTGTTGACGCCCAGCGCGATAACCAGGAGCACGATGCCCAGCGCCAGCGCCAGCGCCAGGTCGCCCTTGGCAGTCTCCAGCGCGATCGCGGTGGTCATCACCCGGGTCACATGGTTGATGTTGCCGCCGACGATGATCACCGCGCCGACCTCGGCGACCGCGCGGCCGAAGCCCGCCAAGGCCGCCGTGAGCAGCGAATGGCGCGCGTCCCACAGCAGCGCCACGACTGCCCGCATCCGCCCGACTCCCAGCGAGCGAAACTGCTCGGCATATTCGAGGTGCAGGTCCTCGACCACCTGGCGGCTCAGCGCGGCGACGATGGGCGTCACCAGCACTGCCTGGGCGATGATCATGGCAGCAGGGGTGTAGAGCAGCTGCAGCCAGCCGAACGGCCCGGCGTTGGACAGGCACAGATAGACCACCAGACCGACCACCACCGGCGGCAATCCCATCAGGGCGTTGAGCACAACGATGACCGCCCCGCGGCCGGGAAACCGCGCCATGCCGACGGCCGCGCCCACCGGCATGCCGATCGCGCAGCTCGCCGCCACGGCGCTGAGGCTGACCTGCAGCGACAGCCCCACGATCTCCAGCAGCGTGGCGTCGAGGGTGGCCAAAAGCTTGAAGGCCAGGACGAAAGCCTGCCCGAAATCCTGCATGGGACGCTCGCTTCCGCGAAACGGAAATTCCACGTAATTAGATCACGAAACGCGTCATTTTGCATCCGTGAACTGATTGGCGGGTCCGGGGCCGTTCCCGAGGGCGAGCTCGGCGAACCCGACTCTGTGAAAGGAAACCTGCTTCCCGGCCGGAGCAAAGCGGAGAGCCGGGGCCCAGGCGAATCGCGGCATCGCTTTTCACCGCCAAGACACCAAGGCACCAAGAGGTCACGCGCGTCGCGGTCCCTCGGTGCCTTGGTGTTTTGGTGTCATGGTGGTGAAAAGGGCGCTGCGATTCCCTGGATTCCGGCTCTCCGGCCGGGAAAGCAGTTTCGATCTCACGGAAGCACACTCGCGGCGTTCTCCCCCTGGGAGGGACCTTTCCACCTCCGCGCACGCCCCCCGCCCTTGGCCTGCCCGCCCGGCGTTGCTATGACCGCGCGAACCCACCGGGAGCCCGCTTCATGTCCAAGCCGCTCGACGGCCGCATCGCCCTCGTTACCGGCGCCTCGCGCGGCATCGGTGCGGCGGTGGCCGAGCGCTTCGCGGCCGAGGGGGCGCAGCTCGTGCTCACGGCCCGCACCGTGGGCGGGCTCGAGGAAACCGACGACCGGGTCAAGGCGGCAGGTGGGTCGAAGGCGACGCTGATACCACTGGACCTGACCGACGGCGAGCGGCTGGACGCGCTGGGTCCGACGCTCTACGAGCGCTTCGGCCGGCTCGACATCGTGGTGGGTTGCGCCGGCATCCTAGGCGCGCTCAGCCCGCTCCCACACTTCGAGGCGGAAACCTGGGACGCGGTGATGGCGGTCAATCTGAACGCAAACTGGCGTCTCCTGCGCACCGTCGACCCGCTGTTGCGCGCGTCGGACGCGGGCCGCGCGATCTTCGTCACCTCGGGCGTCACCAAGACGCCGCGTGCCTATTGGGGACCCTACGCGGTATCCAAGGCGGGGCTCGAGATGATGGTCGGCATCTACGCGCAGGAAGTGGCCAAGACCGCCGTGCGCGCGAATCTCGTCGATCCGGGGGCCGTGCGCACCGCCATGCGTGCCCAGGCCTACCCCGCCGAGGACCCGGCGACACTACCGTTGCCCGAGGACGTCGCCCCGGCCTTCGTCGAGCTCGCCCTGCCGTCGTGCACGCGCACCGGTGAGGTGGTGCGGCCGTGAACCGCACCGCTCGACTTTTGGGCGCGGCACCACGTATGTGATGATTTTTTGGCCCTAAATTGACGTTGCTCAATTTTCGAGCATGAATACGGCGGCGCAGCATGAGTGGCCGAAGCGTCCCGACTTGGCGGTCCAACCAGCGCCAACCCATTGCAAACATAGAATAAGTTTCTACGACGGCGAATGCCGTTCGGGCCTCGGGTGCCGCCGAGCGACCGACGATGCTCTGGCACGGTTGTTGCGCTGCAGCATCCGGGGGGCCGCAGCAGCAACGGTCGGCCCCGGGGCTACGAGGAGAGGCGACACATGAGCGCGAAATGGAATTTTGTGGCCGCAGCCGCCGGCCTGGCCGTCGCTGCGGCGGCGCCGGCGGCCGCGGAGGACGAGGCAAACGTGCTGCCCGGCGAGTGGTCGGCCAATGTGGCGGGCACCACGGACTACCGGTTTCGTGGCATCTCGCAGACCGACAATCTGCCGGCCATCCAGGGCGGATTCGACTACGGACTCACGTTGAGCGACTATTTGGGTGTCTATGCCGGCGTCTGGGGCTCGAACGTCGACTTCGACGACGGCGACGAGGCGACCATCGAGATCGACGCCTACGGCGGCTTTTCAGGCCAAGTCGGGGGCGTCGACTGGTCGCTCGGCGGCATTTACTACGCGTACCCTGGCGCCGAAGGCGCCCTCGACTACAACTTTTGGGAAATCGCGGCCACCGCCGGCTACGATTTTGAGATACTGTCGGTATCGGGCGGCTACAATTACTCGCCGGATTATTTCGGCGCCTCGGGCGACGCGCACTATCTCAACGGCGGCATCACCGTCCCGATCCCGGTTGCCTACAATCCTTACGTCGCGGCGCATATCGGCCGTCAGTGGATCGCCGACAACGGTGTCTTTGGAACGCCCGACTATCTGGACTGGAAGATCGCGGTGGGTGCGACGGTCGAAGGGCTTGCGCTCGAACTCGCTTATGTTGACACAAACCTCTCCGAGGGTCAGTGCTTCGGCGGCGCTGACCTCTGCAATTCGGCGGCGATCTTCACCCTCTCCAAGGCCTTCGGCGACGATCCGGAGGGCGAGACCGACGCCATCCCGGGCGATTTCTCGGCCAACGTTACGGGCGCGACCGACTACCGCTTCCGCGGCATCTCGCAGACCGACAACCTGCCCGCGGTCCAGGGCGGCTTCGACTACGAGGTCGCGCTGGCGGACCCGGTGTCGCTCTATGCCGGAAGCTGGGCATCCAACGTCGACTTCGACGACGGCGACGAGGCGACCATCGAGATCGATACCTACGGCGGGCTGACGGGCCAGGTCGGGGGCCTCGACTGGTCGCTCGGCGGCATCTACTACGCCTATCCCGGCGCCGAGAGCAGCCTCGACTACGACTACTGGGAAGTGGCGGCCGGCGCCGGCTACGATTTCGAGGCGCTCGCGGTCTCGGGCGGCTACAACTACTCGCCCGACTTTTTCGGCGGATCCGGCGACGCACACTACGTCCACGCGGACGTCACCGTGCCGCTGCCCATCGCCTGGCCGCACGACACCTACATCGCCGGCCATGTCGGGCGCCAGATGATCGCCGAGAACGGCACCTTCGGCACGCCGGATTATGTCGACTGGTCGATCTCGCTGGGTGCGACGATCGAGGGGCTCGACCTCGCGATCACCTACTACGACACCAATATCGGCTCCTCGCGGTGCTTCGGCGGCACGGATTTGTGCGACGCGGCGGCCGTGTTCTCGGTGTCCAAGACTTTCTGAGCGGATAGGCGCGGCAAGCGTCTGGGAGCGAGGGGTCGCCGGCTCCGGCCGGCGGCTCCTCACGCGTAGGGGTTGTCGCCCTTGCGCAGATGGAAACGGATCGGCACGCCGCCCAGGCCGAAGGCCTCGCGCAGACCGTTCTCGAGGTAGCGCAGATAGGCGGCGGGCAGCGCGCCGGGCTGGTTGGTGAACAGCGCGAACGAGGGCGGCCGGGCGCTGACCTGGGTGGCGTAACGGATCTTGATGCGCCGGCCGCGCACGATGGGCGGTGCGTGGGCCGCAAGCATGCCCTCGAGCCAGCGGTTGAGCGCGCCGGTGGCCACGCGGCTGTTCCAGCGGTCGTGGGCGGTCAGCACCGCGTCCATAAGCCGGTCGAGCTGGGCGCCGGTCTCGGCCGAGATCGTGGTCACCGCGACCCCGCCGGCCTGCGGCAGCGCCGTGTCCAAGCTCTCGCGGATGCGTCCCAGCCGCTCGCGCTTGTCGTCGATCAAGTCCCACTTGTTGACCGCGACCACCAGCGCGCGCCCCTCGCGCACCACCAGGCGCCCGAGCGTGAGGTCCTGGCGCTCGAGCGCGGGGCCGTGCTCCGCGACCGCGGTGGCGTCGACCATCAGGATCACCGCGTGGGCGAAGCGGATGGCGCGCAGCGTGTCGCCGACCGACAGGCGCTCGAGCGGCTCCGCGATGCGCGAGCGCCGGCGCAGCCCGGCGGTGTCGATCAGCCGGACCGGCCGGCCGCGCCATGACCAGTCGATCGCGATGGCGTCGCGCGTGACGCCCGGCTCGGGCCCGGTGATGGTCCGCTCCTCGCCGAGCAGCCGGTTGACCAGCGTCGACTTGCCGGCGTTGGGCCGGCCGATGACGGCGAGGCGGATCGGGCCGTCCTCCTCCTCCGTCTCGCCCAGCGCGTCCTCGCCCAGATGCGGCGCGATCAGCTCGGCGAGCACCGAGACGCCCTCGTTGTGCTCGGCCGAGATCGCCACCGGCTCGCCCAGCCCAAGCGAATAGCCCTCCAGCAGCCCGTCGCGCCCGGCGCGGCCGTCGCACTTGTTGGCGACCAGCACCACCGGGCGGCCGGCGCGGCGCAGCCGGTCGGCGAAGTGCTCGTCCACGGGCGTGACCCCGGCGCGGGCGTCGTAGACGAACAGCACCACGTCGGCCTCGGCCACGGCGCGGTCGGTCTGCGCCATCATCTGACGCTCGACCGTCCCACCCCCGGCTTCGTCGAGCCCGGCCGTGTCGATCAGGCGGAAACCCAGCCCGGCAAACTCGACCACGGCGTCGCGCCGGTCGCGGGTCAGACCGGGAGTATCGTGGACCAGCGCCTCGCGCCGGCCCGCGAGCCGATTGAACAGGGTCGACTTGCCCACATTGGGCCGGCCGACGATGGCGACCGTGCCGCCCATGATGCGATGCCTCGGCTGGTCGGGGAGGCCGCCGGCGCCCGCTCGCCCGGCGGCCGGACCCGGTCATTTCATCGCGGCGAGTTCGCCGTCGTTGTCGAAGAGATAGAGCGTATTGTTGGCCACCACCGGCGTCACGAGCACGCCCTCGGGCAGCGGAATCCAGCCGATCGCGGCGCCGGTGTAGGGCGAGACCGACAGGGCCTCGCCGTGCGAGCCGGCGACGATCAGCCGGTCGCCGGCCAGCACCGGCCCGACCCAGAAGATGAACTCGTCGAGATCGTCGTCGTCGACGAAGTTTTCGAGGTTGATCGCCCAGCGGATGCGGCCGGAATCGCGCATGATGCTCACGAGTTGGCCGTCGGTGGTCAATACGTAGACGAAATCTCCCGCAACCCACGGCGTCTGCATCGCCAGCCACCGCTCTCCCTGTTCACTTGCATCAACCAGATCATC
>CAZMTC010000113.1:0-10897 GCA_964569105.1 uncultured Alphaproteobacteria bacterium
GCGCACGGCCTGATCATGATCTTCTTCATGGTCATGCCGGCGATGATCGGCGGGTTCGGCAATTGGATCGTGCCGATCATGATCGGCGCGCCCGACATGGCCTTCCCGCGGATGAACAACATCTCGTTCTGGCTGCTGGTACCGGCGGGCGTGCTGCTGCTCGGCTCCGCCATCGTCGGCGGCGGCGCGGGCACGGGCTGGACGATCTATCCGCCGCTGTCGGCCAATGCCGGGCCGGCCATGGACATGGCGATTTTCGCGCTGCACATCGCCGGCGCGTCGTCGATCCTGGGCGCGATCAACTTCATCACGACCATCTTCAATATGCGCGCACCGGGCATGACCCTGCACAAGATGCCGCTGTTCGTGTGGTCGATCCTGATCACCGCGTTCCTGCTGGTGCTCGCGCTGCCGGTGCTCGCCGGCGCCATCACCATGCTGCTGACCGACCGCAACTTCGGCACGGCCTTCTTCGCGGCCGACGCGGGCGGCGACCCGATCCTGTTCCAGCACCTGTTCTGGTTCTTCGGTCACCCCGAGGTCTACATCCTGATCCTGCCGGGCTTCGGCATGGTCTCGCAGATCATCTCGACCTTCTCGCGCAAGCCGGTGTTCGGCTATCTGGGCATGGCCTACGCGATGGTGGCGATCGGCTTCATCGGCTTCATCGTTTGGGCGCACCACATGTTCACGGTGGGCCTCGACGTCGACACCCGCGCCTACTTCACCGCGGCCACGATGGTCATCGCGGTGCCCACGGGCATCAAGATCTTCTCGTGGATCGCCACCATGTGGGGCGGCTCGATCCGCTTCGCGACGCCGATGCTCTACGCCATCGGCTTCATTTTCCTGTTCACGGTGGGCGGCGTCACCGGCGTGGTGCTGGCCAACGCAGGCGTCGACATCGCGCTGCACGACACCTACTACGTAGTGGCGCACTTCCACTACGTGCTGTCGCTGGGCGCGGTGTTCGCCATCTTCGCCGCCTTCTACTACTGGTTCCCCAAGATGTGCGGCCGCAAGTATCCCGAGTGGCTGGGCAAGCTGCACTTCTGGATGATGTTCATCGGCGTCAACCTGACCTTCTTCCCGATGCACTTCCTGGGGCTCAACGGCATGCCGCGCCGTATCCCCGACTATCCGGAGGCGCTGGCCGGCTGGAACGCCGTGGCCACCTACGGCTCGTACATCTCGGGTGCGTCGGTGATCCTGTTCCTCGTGCTGGTGTTCTATACCCTGCGCGCGGGCGAGAAGGTGGGCGAGAACCCGTGGGGCGAGGGCGCCACCACGCTCGAGTGGAAGGTCAGCTCGCCGCCGCCGTTCCACACCTTCGAGGAGCTGCCGCGCGTCTAGCGGCGGCAGGAGGACCGGTTTGTCCGACGCGCGCGTCGACATTGCCACGCCACGCCACGGGGCCGTCCTCGAGGACGGCCCCGCGGTGCGCGACTACGTGGCACTGCTCAAGCCGCGGGTGATGTCGCTCGTGGTGTTCACCGGGCTGGCCGGCCTGCTGGTCGCGCCCGGCTCGCTGCATCCGGTGCTGGCGGCGGTGGCGGTGCTGTGCATCGCGGTCGCGGCCGGCGCTTCGGGCGCCATCAACATGTGGTACGAACGCGACGTGGACGCGCTGATGCGCCGGACCATGCACCGGCCGCTGCCCGCCGGCCGGATCGAGCCCGACGCGGCGCTCGCCTTCGGCGTCATCCTCGCCGTCGGCGCGGTGATGCTGATGGGGCTGGCGGTCAACTGGGCCGCGGCCGCGCTGCTGGCGCTCGCGACGGGCTTCTACGTCTTCGTCTACACCATCTGGCTCAAGCGCCGGACGCCGCAGAACATCGTCATCGGCGGCGCGGCCGGCGCCTTTCCGCCGATGATCGGCTGGGCCGCGGTGACCGGCGACGTCTCGCTCGCCTCACTCTCGCTGTTCGCGATCATCTTCATGTGGACACCGCCGCACTTCTGGGCGCTGGCGTTGGTCAAGGAGGGCGATTACGCCAAGGCCGGCATCCCGATGCTGCCGGTGGTCGCGGGCGCGCGCGAGACCAAGCGGCAGATCGTCATGTACACGATGCTGCTGGTGCCGGTGAGCCTGGCGCCGTGGCTGCTCGGCGCCGCCGGCCCGCTCTACGCCACCGCGGCGGCGCTGCTGGGTGCGGTGTTCCTGTTCCACGCGCTGCGCCTCGCGGGCGACGAGGGAAACCGGACCGCCATGCCCATGTTCGGCTTCTCGCTGGTCTACCTGGCGGGGTTGTTCGCGGCGCTGGTGGCCGACGCGATGCTGTTCGGAGTGCAGGCATGAGCGCCGATCCCGACAGCCGCGAGTTCCATCGCAAGCGCCGCGCCCGCAACTGGGCGATCGCCGGCGTGCTGGTGGCGGTGATCGTGCTGCTCTACGTCGTGTCGCTGGTCCGGCTGGGAGGTGCGTGATGCAGCTCGAGACGCGCAAGCGGCTGACGGTCCTTCTGCCCGTGTTCATGCTCGCGACGATGGGCGTGCTGGTCTACTACGCCGTGCCGCTGTACCAGCTCTTCTGCCAGATCACCGGCTATGGCGGCACCACCCAGGCTGCCCTCGAGGCGCCGGGTGCCGTCTCCGACCGCGAGATCACGGTGAGCTTCGACGCCAACGTCAATCCGGAGCTGCCCTGGCGTTTCCGCCCGGCGCAGCACGCGGTGACGCTGCCGGTCGGCGAGGAGCGGCTGGCCTTCTACGAGGCCCGGAACACCTCGGACCAGATCGTGGTCGGCTCGGCCACCTTCAACGTCACCCCGGCCAAGGCCGGGCAGTACTTCGTCAAGATCGACTGCTTCTGCTTCACCGAGCAGAGCCTCGAGCCGGGGCAGCGGGTCGACATGCCCGTCACCTTCTTCATCGACCCGGCGATCCTCGACGATCCCAACATGGACGACGTCGACGACATCACCCTGTCCTACACCTTCTTCCGCAACGAGGAGGCGGAGGACAGGCTCGCCAAGCCCGGCCAACAGGCATCGAACGATAGATAACGCACGACATGACCGTCTATAGACCCTAAAGGGGGACAGGACCGATGAGCGCTGCCAAAGAGGGTCATCAGGCCCATCCTCACCCGTATCATCTGGTGGACCCGAGCCCGTGGCCCGCGCTGGGCTCGCTGGGCGCGCTGCTGCTCGCCTTCGGCGCGGTGCTCTATATGCATCCCTCGCTGCTCGGCGCCGGCGCCGAGCCGTTCTTCGCCGGGCTCGGGGCGTGGAACATGGCGCCGGGGGGCCTGCTGGTGATCCTGACCATGTGGGTCTGGTGGCGCGACGTGATCAAGGAGGCCACTTTCGAGGGCTACCACACGCCCGTGGTCCAGCTCGGCCTGCGCTACGGCATGGTGCTGTTCATCGCCTCGGAGGTGATGTTCTTCGTCGCCTGGTTCTGGGCCTATTTCGACGCCGCGCTGTTCCCCGGCCAGCCGGGGCACGAGGAGCTGGTCGCCCGGGCCGAGACGTTCGGCGCGCAATGGCCGCCCGAGGGCGTCCCCGTCTTCAACCCTTGGGGCCTGCCGTTCCTCAACACCCTGATCCTGCTGACCTCGGGCGTCACTGTAACCTGGGCGCACCACGCGCTGCGCGAGGGCGACCGCCGCGGCCTGCTCCAGGGCCTCGCGCTGACCGTCATTCTGGGCCTGTGCTTTACCGCGGTGCAGGCCTACGAGTACGGCCACGCGCCCTTCGGCTTTTCCGACGGCGTCTATCCGTCGGTCTTCTTCATGGCGACCGGCTTCCACGGCTTCCATGTCATCGTCGGCACGATCTTCCTGATGGTCTGCCTGTGGCGCGCCTATCGGGGCCACTTCAAGCCCGACCACCATTTCGGCTTCGAGGCGGCGGCCTGGTACTGGCACTTCGTCGACGTAGTGTGGCTGTTCCTGTTCACCTGCATCTACTGGTGGGGCTCGGGCAACGCGCCGCAAGTCGGCTGACCGGCATGACACCGCGAACATAGGGGGCGGGCGGGCCCATCGTCGCCCGCCCCGTTCATTTTGACGGGGTTGCGCTTGATCAATGCGCCGATCACGTGATGAGGCGAGGTTCCTTGGCGCAAACCCGGACCCGGAGGTCGTCATGTCCGTCTTCATCATGTTCACGCGCCTGTCGCACGAGGCTCTCAAGAACCCCGAGCAGCTCGCGAAGATCGAGCGCGACGTCACCGAGCGGATCTTCGCCGAGTGCGACAATGTCAAATGGATCGCCAATTACGCCGTGCTCGGCCCGTCCGACTATGTCGACATTTTCGAGGCGCCCGATCAGGAGACTGCGATGCGCGTCTCCACCATCGTGCGCACCTTCGGCCACGCCAGCACCGAGATCTGGGGTGCGGTGGAGTGGCAGCGCTTCAAGGAGATCGCGCGTCATCTGCCCGGGCGCGCCGGCGGCGACTGACATTCGAGGTCAGGCGGACCGCGCCTCCGCGCCCGTCGCCGCGGCCAGCTTGTCCTCGAGCATCCACAGCCGGTCCTGGCCCCAGGCACTGAAATCGCCGCAGCGGAAGCTCGGCACGCCCCACAGCCCCAATTCGGTCAGCGCCGCGCGGTTGGCGTCGGCGGTTTCGCGCCAGCTGTTGTCGTCGTGCGTCGCCGACTCCGCGGCCGTGCCGTCGAGCCCGGCCCGCTCGCACAGATCGCGCAGCGTCGCGCTGTCGGCGATATCGCGGCCCTCGGCCCATGCGCCGCGTGCCACCGAGCGGACGAAGTCCAGCGCCTTGCCCTCGCGCTCGGCGAGCGGAAAGATCGCCATGCAGCGCTCGATGCCGGGCCCCAGCGGGTCGTAAATGCGGCCGAAGGGGACGCCGTGGCGGTCGGCCTCGCGCTTGGCGTCGCGCAGGATGTAGCGCCGCTTGGCCATCGGCACCGGCAGCCCGCGCATGACCATGGGCAGCACCGGCCGCAGCTGGAGTACGACCGGCCAGCGTTCGACGATCGCCGGCAGCCGTTCGAATGCGATGTAGGAGTAGGGCGATCGGAACGAGAAGAACACCTCCAACGGCGCCGGCTCCGAGGCGCTCGGCCGCAGGCCCAGCGGCGTGCCGGCGCCGGGGGCCGGGTCGACGACCGGCTTGGGCGGTTTCGCCCTGTTCGCGCCCAGCGCGGTGAGCCGTGCCTCCAGGTAGTGCAGCCGGTCCAGCCCCCAATACCAGTCCGCGCCGTAGTGGATCGTGGCGGGCAGGTAGTGGCCCAGCCGCCGCTGGCGCTTGGCGTTGCGTGCCAGGACCGCCTCGGTCTCGGCCCGAGCCGCCGCGCCCATGCGCTGCGCCAGGGTGTCCAGCGCCTGGCCGTTGCCGGCCCACAGCGCGGCATAGACCGCCTGCACGTCGGCGAGCATCCCGGTCCCGGCGCCCGCCGCGATGATGGCCTCGGCGCGCGGCGTCAGCTCGGGGTCGGGCAGCACCCCGCCATCGGGCAGATCGAGCCCGCAATAGGCGGCCAGCTCCGCGCAGTCCCGCGCCGCCCATGCCGTCAGCCGCTCGGGCTCGGGCGCCGCGCCCGTCTCCGGCGCCGGCACGATGCGCGTGTCCAGCTCCACGTCGTATTGCGCCAACAGCCCGTCCACGGCCTGCAGCAGCAAATGGCTGTAGGGGTCGGCGGGCCGGTGGAACAGCGTCAGCCGGCGCGGCTCGCCCCGCGCCTTCCGCTGCCCTTCGACGCGCGCCTGAACGCGCGCGCGCCGCTCCTCGTCGGCAATGCGCCGGGCGACCATGTTCATCAGGCTCTTGCGGACCGGCATGGGGACTCCACGTGGCGGTGATCGCATCCCACCCTAACGGTAACGGCCGGGCGCGTCACATGGCTCCCTGGGCGACGCGAGACCGGGCGACGCGAGACTTGCGTTCGGCCGCCGAAACCGTGAAGGTCGACAGTATGCAGACGGCATCGCCTGCTGGCCACGTCGTGGCCGTTCTCGGGCCCACGAACACGGGCAAGACCCACTACGCCATCGAGCGGATGCTGGGCCACGAGAGCGGGATGATGGGCTTTCCGCTGCGTCTCCTGGCACGTGAGAACTACGACCGCGTGGTCCGCCTCAAGGGCCGGCACGCCGTGGCGCTGATCACCGGCGAGGAGAAGATCGTCCCGCCCGACGCGCGCTACTTCCTGTGCACGGTCGAATCGATGCCGCTCGACCGTCCCGTGGCGTTCCTTGCCGTCGACGAGGTCCAGCTCGCCGCCGATCCCGAGCGCGGCCATATCTTCACCGAGCGCCTTTTGCGCGCGCGCGGCACCGAGGAGACGGTGTTCATCGGAGCCGAGACCGTCCGCCCGGTGCTGCGGCGCATTATTCCCGAGGCCGAGATCACGACCCGCCCGCGCCTCTCGCGCCTGAGCTATGCCGGCACCAGGAAGCTCTCCCGTCTGCCGCCGCGCTCGGCGGTGGTCGCGTTCTCGGTCAACGACGTCTACGCGCTCGCGGAGCAGGTGCGTCGCCAGCGCGGCGGCACCGCGGTGGTCATGGGCGCGCTGAGCCCACGCACCCGCAACGCCCAGGTCGAACTCTACCAGTCGGGCGAAGTCGACTATCTGGTTGCCACCGACGCCATCGGCATGGGTCTCAACATGGACGTCAACCACGTCGCCTTCGCCGGGTTGGCCAAGTATGACGGGCATCAGATGCGCGCGCTCGCCGATCCCGAGCTCGCCCAGATCGCCGGCCGCGCCGGGCGGCACATGAATGACGGTACCTTCGGCACCACCGCGGGCATGGGCGCGCTCGCGCCCGAGACCATCGAGGCGATCGAGGCGCACGAGTTCGTCCCGCTCAGGTCGGTGTTCTGGCGCAATGCCGCGCTCGACTTCTCCGACCCCAAGGCGCTCCTTCGGTCACTGCGCCGTGCGCCGCCCGACCGGCACCTCGCCCGCGTCCGCGAGGCCGAGGACGTGCAGGCGCTGGCCGTACTGTCGCGCAACGCCCGCATCCTGGATCTGTCCAAGGGCCCTGCCGCCGTGCGCCTCTTGTGGGATGTCTGCCAGGTCCCCGACTTCCGCAAGATCCTGTCCGACCACCATGCGAGGCTTCTCGGCCGCATCTATCGCTTCCTGATGGCCGAGGAGGGGCGGCTGCCGACCGACTGGGTCGCGAACCAGATCGCCCAGCTCGACCGCACCGACGGAGACATCGACACGCTGATGGCGCGCATCGCCGGCACGCGGACCTGGACCTACCTTTCGCACCGCTCCGACTGGATCGGCGACGCCGCCGGCTGGCAGGAGCGCACCCGCGCCATCGAGGACCGGCTGTCGGACGCGCTCCACGACAAGCTTACCGATCGCTTCGTCGACCGCCGGGCCGCGACGCTGGTCCGCCGCAAGGAGCAGGCCGGCGACCTGATGGGCGCGGTGAATCGCGCCGGCGACGTCATGGTCGAAGGCCAGTATGTCGGCAGGCTCGCCGGCTTCCGCTTCGAGCCCGATACGGCGGAAAGCGCCGAGGACCGCCGCGCGATCTGGACCGCGGCCCGCCAGGCGCTGCGCGAGGACATCGTGCGCCGCGTCGCCGACTTCGAGGCGGAAGCCGCAGGCACCGTCGCTCTCGGTCTCGACGGCGTCCTTCGCTGGCGCGGCGCGCCCGTGGGTCGGCTCGCGTCCGGGCGCCATCCGCTCGACCCCGCCGTGCGCGCGCTGCCGTCCGACCTGCTCGATCCCGCGCTCGCCGCCCGCGTCGAGGCGCGGCTCGCCGTCTGGGTCGAGGGCCATCTGGGCAAGGCGCTGGGCCCGCTGTTCGCGGCGCAGGAGGCCGAGCTCGCCGGTCCCGCCCGCGGCATCGTTTACCAGCTCGGCGAGGCACTGGGCGCGTTGCCCCGTCCCGTTCTGGTGGAGCTGATCGACGGGCTGAAGCCGTCCGATCGCAAGGCGCTGGGCGCGCTCGGCGTACGCCTGGGACAGGCGACGGTCTACTTCCCCGCGTTGCTCAAGCCGCGCGCGGTGCTGCTGCGCGGCCTGCTGTGGGCGGTCCATTCGGGCGAAGAACCGGCGCCGATCGAGGGCGCGCCCGCCTCGCTCGCCGTCGACGCCGCCGCGCCGGCGGGCCTGTACGCCGCCTCGGGGTACCGCATCAACGACGGCGCCGCGTTCCGCGCCGACGTGCTGGAGAAGCTCGCGGGGGAGGCGCGCAAGCGGACCCGTCAGGGTGCCTTCGTCGCCACGCCGCCCCTGCGCAAGATCGTCGGCGGTGACGACGCCCGCCTCGCCGCGGCGCTCGCCCTGCTCGGCTTCCGCGCCCATGACGACGGCGTCACCGGCCTGTCCTTCAGCCCCGAGCCGCGGCGCAAGCGCAAGGGCAAACCCGGAGGCGTCCGTACGCCACGCGACGACAGGCGCGGCCGGCCCGCCCCGGCCTCACCCTTCGCCGTGCTGCACGAACTGGTAGCGCCCAAATGAGCCAGGCCGCGCAGAGCCTGCGCCTGGACCTGTGGCTGTGGTACGCGCGCTTCTGCAAGTCGCGCTCGCTGGCCACGCGGCTGTGCCAGTCGGGTAAGGTGCGCGTGAACCGCCAACCCGTACACAAGGCGCACTCCGCGGTGCGCCCGGGCGACATCCTGACCTTTCCCCAAGGCCGCGCGATCCGCGTGGTGCGCGTGCTCGCGATGTCCGGCCGCCGAGGTCCCGCAACCGAGGCCCAGGTGCTCTACGAGGACCTCGACCCGCCGCGGCCCGCGTCGCAGCCCGGCCGGGCCGGCGGCGGCCCACGGCCGGGCGGCCCGCGCCCGACCAAGGCCGACCGCCGCGCCATCGACCGCCTGCGCGGCGACCCCTGACCCGACCAGCGCTATCACATCGGAGTGACGCCCATGGAGTGGCTCGCGAGCCCCGACGCGTGGATCAGCCTCCTGACCCTGACCGCGATGGAGATCGTGCTCGGCATCGACAATCTGGTGTTCCTGTCGATCCTCGCCGACCGGTTGCCCGAGCACCAACGCGCGCGAGCGCGGCGGCTCGGTCTGATCGCGGCGCTGGGCATGCGCGTCGGTCTGCTGTTCGCCATCACCTGGGTGATCGGGCTCAGCGCGGAGCTGTTCGCGGTGTTCGACCACGCCATCTCCTGGCGCGACATCATCCTGATCGTCGGCGGTGCCTTCCTGATCGCCAAGGCGACCACCGAGATCCACGAGAAGGTCGAAGGACCCGACAGGCCCGGCGGGGCCAGCGCGCCGGGCAAGCTCGCCGCCGGTTTCGCCGCGATCGTCGCCCAGATCGCGATCATGGACCTCGTCTTCTCGATCGATTCGGTGCTCACGGCCATCGGCATGGCCGACCATGTCGAGATCATGGTCGTCGCCATCGTCATCGCCATCGCGGTTATGCTCGTGTCCGCGGAGTGGGTGGCCGACTTCATCAACCGCCATCCCACGATCAAGATGCTGGCGCTGTCGTTCCTCCTGCTCATCGGCATGGCGCTGGTCGCCGACGGGCTCGAGTTCCATATCCCGAAGGGCTACATCTACGCGGCCATGGGATTCGCCGTGTTCGTCGAGGCGCTGAACTTCGCCGCCCGGCGCAGCCGGCGCGAAAGCAAGGCCGGCTGAGGGGCACGCCTACTGTCGCCGGAACACCGCGGTGAGGTTGTTTGCCGGCATCTCCACCACGCGCTCCAGCGCCAGCCCGCGCGCCGCGGCCTCGCGCTCGACCTCGTCCAGGTCGCGGATGCCCCAGCGCGGGTCCTGGGCGCGCAGCGCGGCGTCGAAACGCTCGTTGGGCGGCGCGGTGTGCGCGCCGCCTCGGCGGAACGGCCCGTAGAGGATCAGCGGCCCGTCCGGCGCCAGCACCCGAGCCGTGCCGTCGAGCAGGCCGAGCGCCGCCGCCCAAGGCGCGATGTGGATCATGTTGACGCACAGGATCGCGTCGGCGGCGTCGAGCGGCCAGTCCGGCACAGCCGCGTCCAGCGCCAGCGCCGGACGCAGGTTCGGGCCCGACGCCTGCGCCCACGCGTCGATGCTGGCGCGCGCCACCGGGTCGGGGTCGCTCGGCTGCCACTCCAGGCTCGGAAAGGCGGGCGCGAAGAAGGCGGCGTGCTCGCCGGTACCGCTCGCCACCTCGAGCACCAGCCCCGCGGCCGGCAGCACGTCGCGCAGGACGGCCAGCAGCGGCTCGCGGTTGCGTTCGGTGGCGGGCGCGTGGCGTCGCGCGTCGATGGTCATGAGCGTTCTCGAAACAGGGGTTCCAGGCCTGCGTGGCGCGGCATTCTGTCATATTTTCCCGGACCTTGTGCGCCCCCCACCCCTGTGCTAACCCAAACGCCATGCTGAACCGGCTCCGGTCGATTCTCCGTGGAAACGACCAAGGCGAGACAGCGCGGCTCGAGCAATCCGAATGGCTGCTCGCGGCGACCGCGCTGCTCGTCGAGGCCGCCCATATGGACGACTGGTTCGACCCGCGCGAGCGCGAGCGCATCCAGGCGCTGGTCGTCGAGCGGTTCGGCGAGGCCGCGGAGGACGCGGAGGCCCTGGTCGACGAGGCCGAGGCCATGGTGCAGGACGGCGCCGAGATCTGGGGCTTCGCCCGCGCGGTCAAGGACGCCTTCACGCCCGACGAGCGCGTCCAGTTGGTCGAGATGATGTGGGAAGTGGTGTATGCCGACGGGGAGCTGGACGACTTCGAAGCGAGTCTCTTGCGGCGTGTCGCGGGGTTGATTTACGTGTCCGACCAGGACAGCGGTGCCGCGCGCAAGCGCGCCCTGGCCCGGCTCGGGATGGAAGACTAGATCGGAACGGCAGGCGGTCGTCTCGCCCGCCTGCCGACGAGAACACACGGGAGAAGGACGGATGACCTACGTCGTTACCGAGAACTGCATCAGGTGCAAGTACATGGACTGCGTCGAGGTCTGTCCCGTGGACTGCTTCTACGAGGGCGAGAACATGCTCGTCATCCATCCCGACGAAT
>CAZMTC010000114.1:0-10883 GCA_964569105.1 uncultured Alphaproteobacteria bacterium
TTCGCTCGGCCAAGCGATGAAGACCATGGTGCGGCAGGCCGGGCGGCGCGGCGGTCCTGACGGCGACAACGTCACCGTCGCGGCAACGCGGCTCGGCGACAGCGGAAAGCGGCTGCCGCGCTGGACCCTGGCGTTGGTCGCGCTTCTGGCCCTGGCGGCCGCGGCGGCCACCGTGCTGGCGCTGGGTGACCTGCTCATGCCGGGCGGTGCCGGGCAGAGCGCGGCGCCGGCCGAGCCGCCGCGTCGGACCTCTACGCCCAACAGCCCCTCAGCGGAGCCGGAAGCCGGCCCCGGAGCCGCGCCGGAGGCGGAGGAGCGGCCGCAGGCGCCGGACGGAGGTGCGCCCGTGCCGCTGACCCCGGACGAGCCGTCGGACACGGGCGGCCGCGCGGACCCGCGCGGCAAGAAATGATCGGCGCCGGCCGTTCGACCGTCGCCGGCGCGGAAATTCCCACTGGAACCGAGACGGCAAGAACGAGAATATGGTGCTATTGGGCGGACCCGGGTGACGGAGGTTGTCGTGAGAACTTGGCTCAAGCGTCTCGCATCGGCGCTGGCATTCATACTCGGCATCCTGCCGATGCAGGCGCATGCCTTCGACATGGACAAGGTGCGCCCCAGCATCGTCTTCCTCTATTCGGAGTACCAGGACGGGGGCGGACAGTGCACGGGGTTCGTCATCGCGCCCGAAACCGTCGCGACCAACAACCACTGCGTCGTCGCCGACGGCTACGACATAAACAGTCCCGAAGTGGATTTCGTCGCCGCCATCGTGGGCGACCGGTTTGCCGAGGAGAACCTGCGACCCGCCGAGATCCTGTGGCGCTCGCCCTGGTACGATCTCGCGGTGCTCCACGTTCCGGGCCTCGACCAACCGGCGATTCCATTGTCGCTGGCGGAGCCGAATCAGGGCACGGACGTCTGGGCGGTGGGCTTTCCCGGCGCGACCGACGTCTTCGCCGCCGACGACAGCGCGTCGCTGAGCCCGAAGGTCACCGAAGGCACGGTCAGCTTCGTGGGCAACGGCACGACGGTCGACGACCCGCGCGGAGTGCGCAAGTTGGTCCAGCACGACGCCGCGATCAACAGTGGCAATAGCGGCGGCCCCCTGGTCAATGCCTGCAACGAGGTCGTGGCCGTCAACACCTTCACGCCCAACCGCGTGGTCATCGACCCGACCAAGACCGATGGCGAACTCATCTATGCCGACAGCATCGAGGGCGTCAATTTCGGGAGCCATATCGGCGTCCTGACCTCCGAGATCGAAACGAGCCTGCCGCGGGTTTCGTTCAATGGTGTTGCCGCGGCCTGCGTGCCGCAGCTCGCCGGCGTCGACATCGATTTGCCACGGGAAGCCATCGCAGGCATCATCGCCGCCGTCGCGGTGGCGCTCGCGGCGCTGGCGTGGAGCTTCTATTCGCACGCGCGTCTCCGGTATGCGATCCGCGACATGGGACACTCCGCCAGCCGCGTGGTGCGCAGCGTGAGCCGCAGCATGGTGGTCGACCGTGGCCGGCAGGGGGGCGGCGCGGCCGCGCCGCAGCGTGACGTTCGACCGGAAGCGTCGCCGCGCGGGGGCGGCTGGTCCATCTCGGGCCGCGATTCCTCGGGCGAGAGCGTCTCGTTGCGCTTCACCGACGACGAGGTTCGCGAGGCCGGGGGCGAAGGGCTGGTGGTCGGCCGCCAGCGCTCCCTGTCCGATCTGGTCCTCGCCGACAGCAGCGTGTCGCGTCGACACGCGACCTTCCGGATGTCGGGGTCGGACGTGGCCGTGGTCGATCTCAATTCCAAATTCGGGACCGTCGTCGACGGGCAGAAGCTCAAGCCCTACGGGGCACCGGCCCGGTTGCGCGACGGGTCGGAGCTGCGGATCGGCGACGTCCGTGTCACGGTGCGACGGAGTTGAGGCGGTTTCGCGCCGATCGACGCTTGCACCCGACCGATGCTGCCGCGCCCGATCGCGAAGCGCAGGCTCGGAGGACGCGCCGGCTCCCGTGAGCGTCGGCATCATCACGGTCCGCGCTGTGCGTCCGCGAGCGGCGCCGACGGGTTCAGATGAGCGAATCGCCTGATCCAGCGGCGCACCGATTTGGGCCGGTTCTCGGGCGACACCGCGAGCGCCCAGTCGACAGCGTCAAGCAGATCCGGATCGTACCGGCCGCGACCCGCCTCGCGCGCCGGCACCATCTTGTCGGTGGAATAGCGCTCTATCGCATCGGGTGGCCGAGACACCGTTATCATCGCATACACGGTCGCCGCCATGCTGTAGATGTCCGTCCAGGGCCCCTGTCTGGTTTTGCGTGCGTATTGCTCGAGCGGTGAGTATCCGGGCGATACAATGGCGGTCAGCCCTTTGCTCGCATCGATGAGTGCCGCCCGGGCCGCGCCGAAATCCAGGAGGACCGGCCGCCCGTCGTCGGCGAGATAGATGTTTTCCGGCTTCACGTCGCGGTGCAGGAACCGGTGGCGGTGGACCACCCTGAGGCCGTCGAGCAGGGGAAAGAGGATGCCGACCAGCGCGCCCTGCCCGATCGGTCCGCGACGCTCGATGGCATCGGCGAGGTTCTCCCCGCGATGGTACTCCATCACCATGTAGGCGGTCCCGTTCGCTTCGAAAAAACGCTCGACTGCGACGATGTTCGGATGCTCGAAGGCGACGAGGGTGTGGGCTTCCTCGCGAAAACGGGTCATGCCGTATTCGAAAGGCCCGCGCGCCCGGCTGTGCGTGGGCAGCACGTATACGCCGTCCCTGTCCCGCACGGCGAGCTGCGAGGGCATGTATTCCTTGATCGCGACGGATCGCTTCGAGCGCAGATCGTCCGCGAGATACGTGATGCCGAACGCACCGGGCCCCAGGATTCGCTGGATCCGATAGCCCGGCAACTCATGGTCCCTGGGCAGGGCTCCGCGGTAATCGTCCATCGTGCAGATCCGCCTGAAGCGGCCCAGTGGCCACGCTTCCGCTCAGGCTATGCCGGCCTGGGAAATCCGGCAAGCGGCCCGATCGGTGCGAAGCATGCTCAGGCCTTACGCTTCTGCGCGGACACCTGGCTGGGCGCGTCGAGCTTGGGGGCCGATTTTGCCGCAATGCCCTCGGCGAGGTCCGCTCCGGCCTGCGCGGCGGCACGGTTCTCCTCCTGGATGCGCTCGTAGATTTCGCGGCGCAGGACCGTGGCGTCGGCCGGGAAGGTGAACCCAAGCTTCGCCGTCTTGCCGCGAACCTCCACGACGGTGACCTCTATGGTGTCGTTGATCACCACGGATTCACCGATCTTCCTGGTCAAGTACAGCATTGTCCGGCCCGTTCCTGTGCCGCCGCGCGATCGGATCACAATACTAGGCTTTACGCTTTATTAACAAGGTCGGGGATATTTCTTGCCGCTGGGTGACACAGGTCCGCGAGACGGCCCGTCGGCATGAACTTCAGTGAAATACCACTGGTCAGCATGATCAATGCGCGCCTCGGCTGGCTGGGGCAGCGCCAGCAGGTGCTGGCCGACAATATCGCCAACACCGAGACCCCGGGCTACCAGCCCAAGGATCTGGAGCCGCTGGAGTTCCGCAGCGTCCTCGACGCCGAGCAAACCGGGGCTCGCCAGATTGCTGCCACGCATCCGGCCCACTTCCCCGGGCCCGGATCGGGCCACGCCTTTGCACAGGCCACCGCGGGCGAGGCGCAAGTGGTGGACGCCACCGGCAACTCGGTGATGCTCGAGACCGAGTTGATCAAGGTCGGTCAGACCGCGATGGACTACCAGCTCACCACCAATCTCTACCGCAAGACCATGTCCATGGTCCGCGCGGCGCTGGGCCGCCCGTCGGGATCGTAGGAGGCGCAGGATGGACATAACGAAGGTCATGAATATCGCGGCGGCCGGCATGAACGCGCAGAGTGCGCGCCTGCGCGTCGTGTCCGAGAACATCGCAAATTCCAACACCCTGGCCGAAACGCCCGGGGGAGAGCCCTATCGTCGCAAGCTGATCACCTTCGCCAACGTACTCGACGACGAGCTCGGGGTCAGCAAAGTGCAGGTCGCCGATGTGATGACCGACAAGGGCGAGTTGTCCAGGCGCTACGAGCCGAGCCATCCCGCTGCCGACGAGGAGGGCTTCGTCGCGGTGCCCAACGTCAACCCGTTGATCGAGATGACGGATCTGCGCCAGGCGCAGCGTGCCTACGAGGCCAACCTTTCGGTGATCGAGGTGTCGCGGGGCATGATCCAGAACGCCATCGAACTGCTGCGCTTGTAGGAAACCGCAATGTCCGCAGCGCATGCGCGCGGCGGGCGACACGACGACGGAATATGTCGACGGTGCGGCCAGGACGGACGCCCGGAACCGACGGCCAGGACGGCCACCAACAACTGGGTGGACCATGACCGTCAACTTCAATGCCGCGCTCCAGGCCTATCAACAGGCGGCCAAGCAGGGCGGCGCCGGAATGGCGCCGCGCACCGACGCCGGCGGCGGCGATTTCGCCGCAATGCTCGGTGACGCCGTCGGCGGTGTGAAAGCCGACCTCAAGGCGGGCGAGCAGGCGACGATCCAGCAGGTCACCGGCAACGCCGACCTGACCTCGGTGATCACTGCCGTCTCCAACGCCGAGCTGACGCTCCAGACCGTCGTCGCGGTCCGGGACCGGGTCGTGCAGGCCTACCAGGAAATCGTCCGGATGCCGATTTGACGGCCCGCGATGAATGCCACTGACGTCATTGAGGTAGGCCGCGATTCGATCTGGGTGATTCTCCAGATCGGTGGGCCGCCGATGCTGATCGCACTCGCGGTCGGCCTGCTCATCTCGCTGTTCCAGGCGCTCACGCAGATCCAGGAGATGACGCTGGCTTTCGTGCCCAAGATCCTCGTGATCTTCGTCTCGGTACTGCTGCTGCTGCCCAGCATGCTGGCAACGCTCAGCGCGTTCACGGAAGGCCTTGCCGACCGCATCGTCGCGATCGGCGGCTGAGCGATGGCGCGGACCGCCGGCAGGGGAGTCCGGTCATGATAGAGCAGGCGCTGTCGCTCAACCTGTTCGCGTTCTTCATGGTGTTCGCGCGGGTGGGGGCCGTGATCATGGTCCTGCCGGGCTTCGGCGATACCTACGTCTCGCCACGGTTTCGGATCCTGATCGCGCTCAGCATCGCCTTCGTGCTCACGCCGGTGATCGGTGGCGCGATCCCGCCGATCCCCGCGGCACCGATCGGGCTGCTCGTGCTGATGGTCTCGGAGATCTTCATCGGGCTGTTCATCGGTGCGTCGTCACGAATCATCCTCTCGGCGCTGCAAGTCGCGGGCACGGTGATCGGCTACCAGATAAGCCTGGCAAACGCCTTCGTCTTCGACCCCGCCTCGGCGCAGCAGGGTGCCCTGGCCGGTGCGATCCTGACGGTCATGGCCCTCACGCTGATCTTCGTGACCGACCTGCATCATGTCATGCTCTTAGGCGTCGCCGGCAGCTACGAGCTGTTCGCGCCCGGCGCCATGCCGCCGGTGAACGATATGGCCGACTTCGTCGCACGGACCGTGTCGCGGAGCTTCGTCCTGGCGATGCAGATCTCGGCGCCTTTCATCGTCGCCGGGCTGATGCTGGTCGTGGGTGTCGGCCTGCTCAACCGGCTGATGCCTCAGGTGCAGATGTTTTTCGTTGCGATGCCGCTGCAGATCCTGGCCGGCATAGCGATCCTGATGCTCACCCTTTCGGCGATCTTGCTTTGGTTCCTCGACGCCTACCGCGACGGGACCATGGCGGTGTTCGCGGCAGGATAGGCCATGGCCGACGATCAGGACTCCTCGCAAAAAACAGAAGAACCGACAGCGAAGAAGCTGGAGGACGCGCGCAAGAAAGGTCAGACGGCCAACTCGCGCGAGGTCAACCACTGGTTCATGATACTCGCCGCCGCGGTAGGCGTCGGAGTGCTGGGCCCCGCGGCAGCGCGCGACATGATGGGGACGCTGACCCGCTTCGTCGCGGCGCCCGATACGATTCCGACCGGTGCCGCGGGCTTCGGCGACGCGTTGGCGCGAGCGTTCATGGACGTGGCCGGTGCGCTGCTTCCGGTCTTCGCCGTCCTGCTGGTCGCCGCCATAGGCGCCGGCATCGTTCAGGGTGGCTTTCTGGTCGCCGGCGACCGCATCACTCCCAAGCTGGAGAAAATCTCGATCGTCAAAGGCTTCGGGCGGCTGTTCTCGCTCAAGTCGATGGCCGAGTTCATCAAGGGCGTGATCAAGATCGCCGTGGTCGGCACGGTCGCCACCTTGATCGTGCTGCCCGAACTCGAGCAGGTCGAGCTGCTGCCCACGATGCCGGTGGAAGCGGCCCTCGTGGTGTTGCACGACCTGATCGTGCGGCTTCTGATCGCCATTCTAGCGATCATGACCCTGGTCGCCGGGCTCGACTACCTCTACCAGCGCTTCGAGCACATCAAGGGACTGCGCATGTCCCGGCGCGAGATCAAGGACGAGATGAGGCAGTCCGAGGGTGACCCGCACGTCAAGGCGCGCCTGCGGCAAATCCGGATGGAACGCGCACGGCGCCGCATGATGGCGGCAGTGCCCAGCGCGGACGTCGTGATCACCAACCCGACCCATTACGCAGTGGCCCTGCGCTACGACGGGGCTGCCATGGCGGCACCGACCTTGGTCGCCAAGGGCGCCGACGCCGTGGCCCAACGCATCCGCGAGGTGGCGGAGGACAACGACGTCCCTGTCGTCGAGAACCCGCCGGTGGCCCGGGCGTTGTTCGCGGCCGTCGAACTCGACCAGGAAATTCCTTCCGAGCATTACAAGGCGGTGGCCGAGATCATATCCTACGTATTCCGGCTGAAGGGCCGGATGCCCGAGGCATGAATGCGCGTGGTCGGGCAACCGGCGCTGATGTAAGTTGAGCCATGCCCCGAGACGGCGACATCGACGACCGCTTCGCCCAAGGTGGCCTGTTGCGCCGCTGGATCGGCCGCTTGCCCCACAGGGCGGGGGGCTGGCTGGCGCTGACGGGAGGCATCGCGCTGGCGGTAAGCAGCGCCGCACTGATGCGCTGGGGCGACGCTCCCGGCATGTTTGGCGGAATGGCCGGCTTCATGCTCGCCGGTGCCCTGATCGCTATCGCATGGGAGCGTGAGTTCGGTGGCCGCTACGCCATCGGTCGCCGACTCGACGTTTTGCGCGGCGCATTCGAAGCGCTGCGTACGCCGCGCGTCATCCTGTCCGCCGAACGCGAAGTCGTCTATGTCAACGCGGCGTTCAGGAGCCAATATCCGATCTCGGCCGGCGGCTCGCTGCGCGACATCGAAGCCCATCTCGGTGCCGAGGGAAGCTGGCTGGCGGAATTCGAGCGCGTCTGCGACTCGGCCTCCGACGGGGTGGCGGCGCAGGCGGAAGTCTCGACCGCGTCTCCCGACGGCCGCTCCCGATGGTACAACCTCGAGGCGTCGCCGCTCTTCGGCTCTCCCGGCTACGTTATCCTCAGGATCGAGGACATCACCTCGCGCCGCGAGATGGAGCAGATCATCCGCGAGGAGCAGGACAAGCTCATCGACTTCCTCGAGAATGCACCGATCGGTTTCTATTCGGTCGACGGCGAAGGCCGGTTCCTGTTCGTCAACCGGACCCTCGCCGAGTGGCTGGGCACCGTGCCCGAGGACATCCTGAGCGGCGACCAGCGGCTCGCCGACTTCGTGGTCGGCCTGCCGCCGGGGATGCCCGCCCACGATCCCTTCGGCCGTTCCGGCGCCGACGGCGCGGGGGAGGTCACGCTGTGCGGGTTCGGCGGCCGGACCTTCCAGGCCAACATCTCGCAGAGCGTGGTGGCGAGCGAGCGCGAAGGCGGTCTGCGTACACGCTCGGTGGTGCGCGACCTGACGCCGGAGCGCGAATGGGAGGAGGCGCTGCGGCGGTCGGAACAGCAGTTCCAGCGCATCTTCGAGGATGCCCCCGTGGGGATCGCGCTCCTCGACACCGACGGCAAGGTGGCCCAGAGCAACCATGCTGTTCGATCCATGCTGGGCATGCCCGATACGACGAACGGCCTCGACCTGCTCGATTTCGTCCAGGACGGCGAACGGGACGAGGTCGAAGCGGACATCGCTGCGCTCGGGGGCAGTGACGGGTCCGCGGGCCGCACGCTCGAGATCCATCCCAAGAGCAATCCGGAGACGGTGATCTCGTTGTATCTCGATCGGCTGACGGACCCCGACGGCGGGATCAGCGGCATTATCATCCATAGCCTCGACACGACCGAGCAGCGCAATCTGGAGATCCAGTTCGCCCAGTCGCAGAAGATGCAGGCCGTGGGACAGCTCGCCGGCGGCGTGGCCCACGACTTCAACAACCTTCTGACCGCGATGATCGGTTTCTGCGATCTGCTTTTGCTCCGCCACAGACCGGGCGAGCAGTCGTTCGGCGACATCATGCAGATCAAGCAGAACGCCAGCCGCGCCGCGAATCTGGTGCGCCAGCTGCTGGCGTTCTCGCGCCAGCAGACGATGAAGCCGAAGGTGCTCAACATCACCGACGTACTGGCCGAACTCGCGCACCTGCTGCGGCGGCTGCTCGGCGACACGATCCGGCTCAAGCTCACCCACGGGCGCGATCTCGGCTTGGTGCGCGTCGATCAAGGTCAGCTCGAACAGGTGATCATCAACCTGGCGGTCAACGCCCGTGACGCCATGGCCGGCGACGGTACGGTGGAAATCCGCACCTCCAACGTCTCGCGCTCCGGCCCACAGCGGCTCGGGCACGAAATGCTGCCGCCGGGCGACTATGTCCTGATCGAGGTGATCGACGAGGGAATGGGGATCCCGAAAGAGAATCTCGGTCGCATTTTCGAGCCCTTTTTCTCCACCAAGGAAGTCGGTTCGGGCACCGGCCTGGGGCTGTCCACGGTGTATGGCATCGTCAAGCAGACCGGCGGCTACATCTTCGTCGAGAGCGAGCCCGGCAAGGGCGCGACCTTCCTGATCTTCCTGCCCCGCCACGGCGAGGAAGCCGGCGACGCCCCGGCCACCGCCAGGGACGCCGAGGCCAACCAGGATCTCACCGGCGCCGGAACCGTGCTGCTGGTCGAGGACGAGGATCCGGTGCGCCTGTTCAGCGCCCGAGCGCTGCGCAACAAGGGCTACACCGTTGTCGAAGCCGCGTCGGGCGAGGAGGCGCTCGAGGTCATCGGCAAGAACGGCGACACTATCGACCTCTTGATCACGGACGTGGTGATGCCGCGCATGGACGGGCCGTCGCTGATCCGCGAGGTGCGCGAAACCATCCCTGACATCAAGGTCATCTGTATCTCGGGCTACGCCGAGGACGCATTCCGAAAGAAGCTGGACCGCTCGGCCGATATCCACTTTCTGCCCAAGCCGTTCTCGCTCAACCAGCTCGCGGGCAAGGTCAAGGAAGTGATGAACGCGTGAGCGGGCGGATGCCCGCCTACTGCCGGTAGAGACGCACGGTCCAGCTCGCGCCCTGCGAGACCCCACGGCACATGATCACGCCGTTGGGGTCCGGCACGCAGTCCAGATGGTCGGCGTACCACGGCCCCATGTCTCGCTGGCCGACGCTGCAGCGCGAGTCGGAATCGTCGATCCGGATGCGGTTGCCGCTGCGCCGGATCGTGGCGAAGGCGCCGCAGATCTCCCCCTGCGCCTCGCGGTAGAAGACCAGGTTGCCGTTACCGTTGCGGTCGAAGCAGTACTGGGAAATTCCCGGCGGTGCGCCCGGACGGTGCCGGAACGGGTCGGTGCGCCAGCAGCCCACGGCAAATTCGGTATCGGTGCCGCCGCCCGGCGGTAGGCGCATCGCGCCGCCGGGCTGGTCGGCTTTCGCCTGCTCGGCGGCTGCTTCGGCGGCTTGCGCGCGCGCCTCCGCCGCGGCCAGCGCCTCCTCCAGCGCCTCGATCCGTGCCTGGGCGTCCTCCAACTCGGCCTGCGACGCACCGGCGGCCTCCGCCTTTGCGGCCTCCGCCTCGTCCTCGGCGGCCGCGGCGCGCTTCTCGGCTTCCGCCAACGCCTCCTGCAGCGCCGCCACCTGCTTCTCCAGCGCCTCGACCTTCTCCTCGGCGGTCTGCGCCTCGGCGACCAGCGATTCGGCCTCCTGGGCGGTGGTCGTGTTGAGGTAGTAGGGGAACAGGACGATCGCGATCAGAATGAACGAGCCCATCGCCGAGGCGAACAGGTCGATCGCCGACACGCTGAATATGGCTAGCTCGCGGCTCGGTCGGCGCATGCCGTGATCCTTGCGATTCCGGGAGATTCCGCCGGCTCGCGCCGAGTATGGAAGGGGCCGGGTCCGGCGGCAATGCGCCCGCCGCGGCCCGATAGTCAGGAACAAATTAGGTGGGGGGTGTTACCAATTAGGTTGCGGGATTCTGCGGGATTTCGCGGCATATTTTGGGATGAGAATCGCGCCAGAGGGGCTCGCGTCCGCGGCGTCGAAAGCCGCTGAATAGTGACTCGTTACTTATTGAGAGGCCCTTTTCGGCGGCGTAAAGGTGCTCTGAAAGGGTGTTTATAAGAGGGTGCCGAATCACGTGGCCGCTGCAGTGCGACCACGACCGGTAGACCCAGCAGAACATTGCCGGCCGCCTGTGATCGAAGTAGGCTCGCACTCAACGTGGCCCGCATCAGAGCGCCGGTGGCTCATACCACGGAAGCGTTGCGGACGTAGAGCTGGGGGCGGGCTGCGGTACCTCACGCCGTCATCGCCCCGCGGACCCAGTGCCGAACAGCCGCGGGTTGCGCTGCCGCGCCTCGACCACCGCGCCCACCGCGCGCCGCTCGATCGAACCATTGACCTCGCGAATCGTCCGCTCCAGCTGTGCCAAGCCTTCGCGGTCGGCGCCCACGGCAACGAGTCCAGGTTAACGGAACGGGGCATTGAGGATGTCGGCTAGGATT
>CAZMTC010000115.1:0-2617 GCA_964569105.1 uncultured Alphaproteobacteria bacterium
CGGAGGATGGGCGCGCCTTGCCGCTCACCGCCGACGCCCGCCAGGCGCTCAAGGCCATGGCCGACGGCGACGGCCGCTTCCTGCTCAACCTGGCCGAGGAGCTGTTCGCCCTGCCGGCGGACAAGCCGCTCGACGTCCAGGCGCTGACCGCCACGGTCCACCGCCGCGCGCCGGTCTACGACAAGTCGCAGGAAAGCCACTACAACCTGATCTCGGCGCTGCACAAGGCCGTGCGCGGTTCGGACTGCGACGCCGCGCTCTACTGGCTCGCGCGCATGCTCGACGGCGGCGAGGATCCGGTCTACCTCGCGCGTCGCATCACCCGCATGGCGATCGAGGATATCGGCCTGGCCGATCCCGAGGCGGTGCATCAGGGTCTCGCGGCCTGGGACACCTACGAACGGCTGGGCAGCCCCGAGGGCGATCTGGCATTGGCGCAGGCGGTGATCTACATGGCGACCGCGCCCAAGTCGAACGCCGCCTACAAGGCCTTCGGCGCGGCGAAGCGCGCGGCGCGGGAGACCGGCTCGCTGATGCCGCCCAAGCACATCCTCAACGCGCCGACGCGGATGATGAAGGATCTGGGCTACGCCAAGGGCTACGAATACGATCACGACGCCACGGAGGGCTTCTCGGGCCAGGACTACTTTCCCGAGGGCATGGCCCGGCAGCGCTTCTACAGCCCGGTCGAGCGCGGCTTCGAACGGGAGGTGAAGAAGCGGCTGGACTACTGGGCCCGCCTGCGTGCCGGGCGCGGCGGCCAAGGCGACGGAGAGGAGGGGGAGTCATGAAGCTGGTCCTGGCCATCGCGGCCGGCGGCGCCTTGGGCGCCGTGGCGCGCCACTTCGTCACCTCGTGGCTCGGCCAGGCCCTGGGGCACGGCTTCCCCTGGGGCACGCTGGCCGTGAACGTCCTGGGCTCGCTGGCGCTCGGCACCCTGGTCGAGCTGATGGCGCTCAAATGGTCGGCGGGGCCGGAGATGCGGGCTTTCCTGGTGGTCGGCGTCATGGGCGCTTTCACCACCTTTTCCGCCTTCTCGCTCGAGGTCGTCGCGCTGGCCGAGCGGGGCCAGACGGCGGCCGTAGCGGGCTATGTCGCCGCCTCGGTCATCCTGTCGGTGGGCGGCTTCCTCGCCGGGCTGCGCCTGTTCCGTCTGCTGCTGGCATGAGTCGCGTCGAGACCGTCGATGTCGCGCCCGTCGAGGCCGACCAGCGGCTCGACCGCTGGTTCAAGCGGCGCTATCCCCAGGTCACCCAGGGGCATCTGCAGAAGCTGCTGCGCACCGGACAGGTCCGGATCGACGGCAAGCGCGCCAAGGCCAACCAGCGCCTGAGCGCCGGTCAGACGGTGCGGGTGCCCCCGCTGCCCGGGAGCGCTCCGCCACCGCCCGAGCCCCGGCCGGTCGACGCGCGCGCGGCGGAGGCCCTGCGCGAGCGGGTCCTGCACCGGGACGACGACGTCCTCGTGATCGACAAGCCCGCCGGCCTCGCGGTCCAGGGCGGCACGCGGACCGAGACCCATCTCGACGCCATGCTCGACGCGCTGCGCTTCGGCGCCGACGAGCGGCCGCGTCTCGTCCACCGGCTCGACAAGGACACGTCGGGCGTGCTCCTGCTCGCGCGCAATGCGAAGGCGGCCGCGTTCCTGACCCGCGCCTTCCGCTCGAAGGACGCGCGCAAGCTCTACTGGGCGCTGGTCGCCGGTGTGCCCGACCCGCCCGAAGGCGAGATCCGGCTGCGCCTGGCCAAGCACGGCGGCAAGGGCGGCGAGCGCGTGGTGCCGGTGGAGGAGGGCGGCCAGGCCGCCGTCACCCGGTTGCGGGTTCTGGAGGCCGCGGCCAAGACCGCCGCCTGGCTGGCGCTCGAGCCGCTCACCGGCCGCACCCACCAGTTGCGCGTCCACATGGCGGCAGCCGGCCATCCGATCGTCGGCGACGGCAAGTACGGCGGCTCCGCCGCGTTCCTGCCCGGCGGCAACATCGACCGGCGCATGCACCTCCATGCCCGGCGCATCTTAGTCCCGCATCCGGCGGGCGGGACGCTCGACGTCACCGCGGACCTACCAGAACATATGGCCAGTACGTGGCGTTTCTTCGGTTTCGAGGCGGCCTCGGACGCAGACGCGCTGCTGGACGACTGATCGGCGGCGGTCGCGACGGTCCGGCGGTCGTCGGCCCGAGACTATTCGCCGCCGTCGCTGAACTTGGGCAACGCCGCCTCGACCCGTGCATCGACAGCGTTGCGAGCGGCATGCGGGAGCTGCCCGCCGACCGCGCGCCGCCGCTCGGCGGCCCAGGCGTGGCCGCGGACGGCGGCGACGGAGAGCCAGAAGTACCCATCCTCCAATTTCCTCGGCGAGCCCAAACCCCTGGCGAGTCGGTCACCGACTTCCGCTTGCGCGGACAGGTATCCGGCCCGCGCGGCGCGACGGTACCACTCCGTGGCGGCGGACGCGTCGTGCGCGACACCGAGCCCGGCGTCGTAGAGTCCGGCAAGCCCCGCCATTGCCGCGGCGTTGCCCGCCTCGGCCGCGCGTTTCCATGCGTCCGATGCGTCCGCATAGCGGCCTGCGTCATAGGCTTCCAGGCCCTCGGCATAGGCCGCGGCGCCATCGGCGT